>NZ_JAKUWE010000010.1:0-2677 GCF_026782235.1 Streptococcus oralis
GAAATCCCGTCGGAATCTGGGAGGACCATCTCCCAACCCTAAATACTCCCTAGTGACCGATAGTGAACCAGTACCGTGAGGGAAAGGTGAAAAGCACCCCGGGAGGGGAGTGAAATAGAACCTGAAACCGTGTGCCTACAACAAGTTCGAGCCCGTTAATGGGTGAGAGCGTGCCTTTTGTAGAATGAACCGGCGAGTTACGATATGATGCGAGGTTAAGTTGAAGAGACGGAGCCGCAGGGAAACCGAGTCTGAATAGGGCGCCTTAGTATCATGTCGTAGACCCGAAACCATGTGACCTACCCATGAGCAGGTTGAAGGTGCGGTAAGACGCACTGGAGGACCGAACCAGGGCACGTTGAAAAGTGCTTGGATGACTTGTGGGTAGCGGAGAAATTCCAAACGAACTTGGAGATAGCTGGTTCTCTCCGAAATAGCTTTAGGGCTAGCGTCGACATAAAGATTCTTGGAGGTAGAGCACTGTTTGGGTGAGGGGTCCATCCCGGATTACCAATCTCAGATAAACTCCGAATGCCAATGAATTATGGTCGGCAGTCAGACTGCGAGTGCTAAGATCCGTAGTCGAAAGGGAAACAGCCCAGACCACCAGCTAAGGTCCCAAAATAATTGTTAAGTGGAAAAGGATGTGGGGTTGCACAGACAACTAGGATGTTAGCTTAGAAGCAGCTATTCATTCAAAGAGTGCGTAATAGCTCACTAGTCGAGTGACCCTGCGCCGAAAATGTACCGGGGCTAAAACAATTTACCGAAGCTGTGGATACCTTTATAGGTATGGTAGGAGAGCGTTCTATGTGTGAAGAAGGTATACCGTGAGGAGTGCTGGAACGCATAGAAGTGAGAATGCCGGTATGAGTAGCGAAAGACAGGTGAGAATCCTGTCCACCGTAAGACTAAGGTTTCCAGGGGAAGGCTCGTCCGCCCTGGGTTAGTCGGGACCTAAGGAGAGACCGAAAGGTGTATCCGATGGACAACAGGTTGATATTCCTGTACTAGAGTATGTAGTGATGGAGGGACGCAGTAGGCTAACTAAAGCAGACGAATGGAAGTGTCTGTCTAAGCAGTGAGGTGTGAATTGAGTTAAATGCTTAGTTCTATAACATTGAGCTGTGATGGGGAGCGAAGTTTAGTAGCGAAGTTAGTGACGTCACACTGCCAAGAAAAGCTTCTAGCGTTTAAACATACTCTACCCGTACCGCAAACCGACACAGGTAGTCGAGGCGAGTAGCCTCAGGTGAGCGAGAGAACTCTCGTTAAGGAACTCGGCAAAATGACCCCGTAACTTCGGGAGAAGGGGTGCTGGCTTTAGGTCAGCCGCAGTGAATAGGCCCAAGCAACTGTTTATCAAAAACACAGCTCTCTGCTAAATCGTAAGATGATGTATAGGGGGTGACGCCTGCCCGGTGCTGGAAGGTTAAGAGGAGTGCTTAGAGGTAACTCGAAGGTATGAATTGAAGCCCCAGTAAACGGCGGCCGTAACTATAACGGTCCTAAGGTAGCGAAATTCCTTGTCGGGTAAGTTCCGACCCGCACGAAAGGCGTAATGATTTGGGCACTGTCTCAACGAGAGACTCGGTGAAATTTTAGTACCTGTGAAGATGCAGGTTACCCGCGACAGGACGGAAAGACCCCATGGAGCTTTACTGCAGTTTGATATTGAGTGTCTGTACCACATGTACAGGATAGGTAGGAGTCTACGAGATCGGGACGCCAGTTTCGAAGGAGACGTTGTTGGGATACTACCCTTGTGTTATGGCCACTCTAACCCGGATAGGTGATCCCTATCGGAGACAGTGTCTGACGGGCAGTTTGACTGGGGCGGTCGCCTCCTAAAAGGTAACGGAGGCGCCCAAAGGTTCCCTCAGAATGGTTGGAAATCATTCGCAGAGTGTAAAGGTATAAGGGAGCTTGACTGCGAGAGCAACAACTCGAGCAGGGACGAAAGTCGGGCTTAGTGATCCGGTGGTTCCGTATGGAAGGGCCATCGCTCAACGGATAAAAGCTACCCTGGGGATAACAGGCTTATCTCCCCCAAGAGTTCACATCGACGGGGAGGTTTGGCACCTCGATGTCGGCTCGTCGCATCCTGGGGCTGTAGTCGGTCCCAAGGGTTGGGCTGTTCGCCCATTAAAGCGGCACGCGAGCTGGGTTCAGAACGTCGTGAGACAGTTCGGTCCCTATCCGTCGCGGGCGTAGGAAATTTGAGAGGATCTGCTCCTAGTACGAGAGGACCAGAGTGGACTTACCGCTGGTGTACCAGTTGTCTTGCCAAAGGCATCGCTGGGTAGCTATGTAGGGAAGGGATAAACGCTGAAAGCATCTAAGTGTGAAACCCACCTCAAGATGAGATTTCCCATGATTATATATCAGTAAGAGCCCTGAGAGATGATCAGGTAGATAGGTTAGAAGTGGAAGTGTGGCGACACATGTAGCGGACTAATACTAATAGCTCGAGGACTTATCCAAAGTAACTGAGGATACGAAGTGTGAGGTTTTCTTGAGATTTGATAGATATTCAATTTTGAGTAGGTATTACTCAGAGTTAAGTGACGATAGCCTAGGAGATACACCTGTACCCATGCCGAACACAGTAGTTAAGCCCTAGAACGCCGGAAGTAGTTGGGGGTTGCCCCCTGTGAGATATGGAAGTCGCTTAGCT
>NZ_JAKUWE010000011.1:0-1550 GCF_026782235.1 Streptococcus oralis
GTTCTGGACTATTTCCTTTCCAATTACTTCCTAAGAACTAACTGAAAATCATCTCTTATCTAGAGATTATTTATTTTTACGGTTTACAAAGTACAATCCACCAGTCACTGCCATCAAAGCAAGTCCTGCAACAACTGCTGCATTAGATGCTTTTTCACCAGTGTTAGGAAGTTGAGGTTTTTGTCCTGGTTTTCCTGGTTCGTTTGGTTTACCTGGTGTTGGTTTTTCTGGAGTGTATGTATTTGTGATATTGAAGCCTTCTACTTCAGATGTATAACCATCAACTGGAACTTCTACTACAGAGTATTTAATTTCTGTACCTTTAGTATCTTTATAACGCTCAAGTTCTGTGAACTCATAAGTCCAACCCGTTGCTTCTGAAGCTGTAGCTTCTTTACCGGTTTCTTTACCATCCGCAAGAAGTTTTACTGTGATAAATGGTGGACGAGCATCTGTGTGGTTTTCATCACCTTTCCAGATTTTATGACCTTTGATAGAAGTTTTTTCTGGTGTGTATTCATTGGTAACTGTGTACTTACCATCTTTGTCCGTAGTAACTGTTGAAGTATATTCTTTCACAGCCACTTCTTTGACAGTGTACTTGATTTCTGTACCATTTTCATACTTAGGAAGTGCTTTTGATTCGAACTTCCAACCAGTTGCTTCTGAAACTTCAATTTCTTGAACAACTTTATCGCCATTAAGAATTTGAACTTTCACTTTATCTGCACGTTTGCCGCTTTGGTTGTTGTTATCTTTCCATACCTTAGTTCCTGAAAGAACAACTGTTTCTGGTGTGTGTGTGTTTGTCACCACTTGACCAGTTACAGAGGCTTTATAGCCAGCTGGTACATCTACTTCATCGATAGAGTAAGTGATTTCTTTACCAGCTTCGTATTGTGGAAGATTTGTGAATGATGCTACCCAAGTGTTAGCGTCGGTCTTATCATCAGCTGTCAAGGTCAATTTCTTACCTTCAACGGCTACTGGTTTAGATCCATCTACAGATTTGAAAAGTTGAACCGTTACGGACTTAGGACGTTTGCCGTCTTGGTTGTTCGCATCCTTCCATACTTTTGTTACCTTGTAGTCGATGGCTTTTGGAGTATACTTGTTGGTAATATTAAAGTCAGTAATAGAAGATTCATACTCTGAAACTTTTTCTTCTGTTACAGTGTATTTGATTTCTTTACCAGCTTTATATTTTGCTAATTTTTCGAATGTAGCAGTCCAAGTTCCGTCTGCGGCTGCTTGAACTTCTTTCGAATCAACTTTCTGACCGTCTGCTAAAAGATTGATTGTAATCTTAGTTGGACGTTTACCGTCTTGGTTGTTCGCGTCATCCCAGTTCTTAGTTGCTTTAATGTCAACTGTTTCTGGAGAATAACTATTTGTGATAGTGAATCCTGATGCAACATCACCAGTAACCTTAGAAGTGTAACCAGGAACAGTTACTTCTACTACTGTGTACTGGATAGGTGTGCCACCTTTATCAGCATCAAGGTCTGTGAAGCTTCCAGCCCAACCGTTTGCTTCAGTCAATGTAAGTG
>NZ_JAKUWE010000012.1:0-4979 GCF_026782235.1 Streptococcus oralis
GGGAACTATATACCAGTTTACATCAACTACAATATGTAGTATTTTCAACAATACCAAAAAGACGACTTCCTTTCGGAAATCGTCTTTATTTGATTATAGATTTTTGCCATGAGGTAGTGTTTTGATATATTTTTCCATAAAGTCCCAATCGGGTTCATATTTCCCATTGGGATTTTTTTTAGCTGGTAATCTAATCATTGTTTTAGTTAAGTTTGTCTTGTACTTTCTTCCGAATGAATACCTGTATCTTTCTTTATCTAAAATAGTTACAATAAACATAGCGTTATATCTGTTTAGATTAGTATTTCTTCCAACAGAGAGTGTAGTAGAGCCGATGAAATCATGGTCTATATAATTAGTATAACCAACTGAACCTTGCCCATCACAAATGAAAACAATACAATTTCCTCTGGTTGTTAGTTCTGGAACGTTTTTAACCCATTCCATAAATCCACCGTCTGATTTTTTTGCCCCTATATATTCTATATCTGAGCCTTCTTCAAGTAATTCTGTGGCATTTTTACACTTACAACTTTCTAATTCAAATATCCCTCCTTTTCCTGCCAATTTAAAATACTTCCAATCGGAAGTGTCTAATTCAGTACCATTTGTTTTCAATGCTTGGTCTTGGTGTCGTAATGAGTATGCTCGATATTCATTTATAGACTTCTGGAATTCTAAACTATGAGTATCAGAATAATCAGTTTCCATATATGCTTCTGCCAGCCATTCATCAGTTTCATTAACTTGTTTTACGATAGATTTTCCAATTTTACTGGTTCTATTCCAAAATAATTCTAACCATTCTTTTTCTATTTCTTTCCATACACCTTTACCAGATGGGTCAGTTTTTTCAACTCGTCCTAGGTTTTTCTTTTTCATGAATCCATCATCTTTGTAGTAACCAAAAAATGTTTCTTTGACATTAGCTTTTGAATGTCGTACACCTAGATTAAATACCATACAACAAGCTGAAGCGTTAGCCCCTGGATGAAATACATCAGGAGGTAGTGAAAATACCGCTTCAAGCGTGTGCTTTTTCATCATTTCTTTTTTATAGCGTATGATTTCCTTCTCTTTCGAGCTACCAATAGCACATTGCATAGGTAATAACACAACAAGTTTTCCAGTTTTGACTTTTTCGGCTATTTCGTAAACAAAGTGAAACCCCTTAGAAGGGTCGGTGTTTGTTTTGGAAGACCATTCAGCAACATACTCTTTTTTACAATGTTTTCTTTGAGCGTTATAAGGAGGATTCATTAACACAACATTTACACCTTTATCAACATAATTATCCTCATTAAAACAACTACCTTTGACAATATTTGAATTTCCATCGCCATGAATTAGCATATTGGTTGTTGATAAACCGAAAGCAGTATCTTCAAATTCTATACCATATATCTGGTGCTTCTTGACATTCTTTCGTTCTTCTTCTGTATAACAATCATCGAGTGCTTCAGTTAATGCTCTTACTAAAAATGCTCCGCTACCACAACAAGGGTCTAAAACCACAGAATTTCTATTTATTCCTGCGACCTTACACATGAAATGTACTATATGGTCAGGAGTAAAAGCCTGATTTTTATCTGCTTTACCAACATACTTATTGAAGGTAGTAAAGAAAAGGTTTAGCAAATCTTGTCCTGCTGTATTTTTGTCGTTAATATATGGTAATATATCCTTCTTGATTTTTCTCAAAATTATGGAAAAATCTTCTTTGGGAAGCTCCCTTACATCTTGTGAATCAAGTACATTATTTTTTAAGATAGTTAATTTTGTGGCTTTGTTTAAGTCCTTTTCTAACAAGTTGGTTAAGATAATTTCAATTCCTGAAATTATCTGTTTTGTTTCCAACCCTTCAAAAGTAAGACTATATTTTAAAGATAAGAGACAAGTACCTACAAATTGACTACGAATTTTTTCGTTTATTCCATATTTATGTAGCAGTTCATTTAATGAGTAAGTGTTTTGAACTAATTTCAGGCGATTATTTTTTGTTCCGAAAAACAAGTCGAAATAATACTCTAAATTCTGTATGGCATACTCATTTTTATTGGCATTGTTTGAACTGATGATTCCACTATCATCTGTCCAGATTAGAAAATCATCGTTTTTAGTATTCGCAAGTATAGCAACTATTCTATTATTTGTAAGTTGTTTTTCATAACTTACATAGGCTTCTAACTGCTCGAAATCTTTTTCATTATAAGATGCTTTTGTTTCTACTAATACTGTCAGACCACCATTTTCAAAGCGAATATCTAAGTCTTTGTATTTTCGTTTGTAGTGCTCTTTTTGAAAATCCGCTATATTTTTTCCGACTTCTTTCAGAGCTTTCTGGTAACTAAACTCATCATTTTCAATGTTTGAAGTAAGGTATTCTTTTCCAATAGTTTGTATTATTTCAATACGTTTCACTATGCCACCTCACTTTCAAAATCAACAGAAAAGACTTCCTCACAAAAACGTGAAAAAGCCTGTTTTAGGGGTTGACAAAAAACACGTCCGATTACATAATCAGCGTGAGCTGTGAGCTGTGAGCTGTGAGCTGTGATTGCGTTCATACCAATCAGTTCCTTTACTTTTTGATAGTTCTATTATATCAAAAAAGTAGCCTTTTATCTAGTAGTTTATGACACAAATCGTTGACATTTATGTTTTATAGTGCTATAATGGATTTCAAGATAAAGGAGTACCAGTTATGAAGTTTGAATTTAAGTCATTATTTGATTTACAATCTGCTTTTCCTGACGAGCAATCATGTATAGACCATTTGGAAAATATGATTTGGGGCGATGTGATTATCAGCCCTTTTGATGCTACTTCAAAAGTCTATAAATGCAAAGGGAACAAATACCGTTGCAAGAATACTGGTAAATACTTCAATGTTAAGACAGGTACTCTCTTTGACAATACTAAAATTGAATTACGTAAATGGTTCATGGCGATTTGGCTTGTCACTTCTCATAAAAAAGGTATCTCCTCTGTTCAGCTTTCTAAGGATATAGGGGTTACACAAAAAACAGCGTGGTTTATGCTAGAGCGTATTCGTAAATGCTTTGGTTCTGAAAATAACAACGACCTTGATAATGTGGTAGAAGTTGATGAGACATATATTGGTGGCAAAAATAAAAACCGTCATAACTCTAAGAAAGTCAAAAATGCACAAGGTCGTTCCTTGAAAGATAAATCAGCAGTTGTCGGTATGGTATAACGTCAAGGTAAAGTCAATGCTCACCACGTTCCTGATACAAAGACAAAAACATTGACGGAACAAATCGTAAAATACGTGAAAGAAACTGCTCAGCTTTACACAGATGAATGGCTGGGTTATAATAAAGTGGCAAAAATGTATCAACACGACTATGTTAATCATGGTGCAAGAGAGTATGTCGTAGGTGATGTTTATACAAATACCATTGAAGGATTTTGGGCTGGTTTGAAGCGAGGGGTTTTAGGTATCTACCACTCATGGTCTAAGAAGTATCTTCAAGATTATGTGGATGAATTTGTTTTTCGATACAACACTCGTGATTATTCTGACACTCAACGTTTTAATCTCTTGCTCTCTAACGCTAGCGTTCGTACAAAATACAAGGAGTTAATCTATGGTTGCTAATACACGGGCTGACCTACATTTTGAACTAGAGCGTACTATCTCTCGTAGGGTAGATAGCAAGTTAATTCCCTATCAGGTCAGTATCTCTGATAGTTTTTACGAGAAATACACAAAACTCTGGGAAAAGAAATTTTCCGTAGATTTTGTTATTGAACACCGCCCTTTTTACGCTCAACTAACCAAAAATTGTATCTATGATACCTTAGATAAGGTAGATAGAAAAAGTTTATCTAAGCATTTGGCAGAACTAGAAGCATTGGTGGATATTTCTGAAACCAAAGAAGATTTTTATATGTACTTTGAGAAGAAGTATACGAAACCCTTACCTGATTTTAGTGATTACATGAATCATAAGAAAAAGGAATTATCTGAGTTTGATAAAAAACTGTGGATAGCATTACACTTCAATCCAAAAGAGAGCAAGAAGGGAGATAGCTAATGACAACTTGGTATGATTACATGGTTCGTGCCAGTGAGCATTCCCAAAAAGATGGTGATTTATGGTTTCGTTACCTCTATAAGGTTATTCAGGACGAAGAGACTAAATTGAGTTCTGATGATGTGAAACAGTTGTTAAAAAATCCGACCTTGACTCCTTTTCAAAAGATAACGCTACAAGATGCCTTGACAGATGGCACACATACAAGAGAACACGTTTTGCAGGCAAACCGAAAATCCAAACCCAAAGATATTTTGAAACTCTTTAGGGAGGGAAATTATGGATAAGAAGATTCTTTTTAAAGCTCTGAATACGGGATTGGCAAAAGAAAACATTCTACTTGAGATTATCTGTGTTGGTGGATTTGTCCTTGAATATTACGACCTTCGTGGTACGCAGGATGTGGATGCTTTTTATCAAGAAGATGCTAAAATCAGGAGTATTATTAAGAAGGTTGGAGATGAATTTGGAGTGAATGAGCCTGATGAGTTATGGCTGAATAATTCCGTTGCCAATCTTAATCGTACACCGCCAAGAGCGATATGCAAGAAAGCCTTTAGTTTCTCTCATCTTACCGTTTTGGTGCCGCCATTATCCTATATCGTAGGAATGAAATTAGAGAGCGGACGAGACCGAGACAGACAAGATGCAGGTGAAATTATTAAGTTAATCAAGATTCGTTCTCCCAAAGAAGTCATCAGCAAACTAAAAGAATATAGATTTGAACCAGATATATCCTTGATTTTAGAAGTTTTTGAAATTGCCTATGGCATGGAGTGGTTGGCTGAATACATGGCAGAACACCCTGATGAATTTAGACAGTATTAAAAGACGATTTCCGTTTGGAAGTCGTCTTTTTTGACATTATCGGAGACACTATATCTTGTGGTTGGTGTAAACTGATATATAGTTCCCTAT
>NZ_JAKUWE010000001.1:0-68905 GCF_026782235.1 Streptococcus oralis
GTTTCTTACCGTTGGCTGAGCTAGACTCCACCCTTTGGGAGTTTAGCTCAGCTGGGAGAGCATCTGCCTTACAAGCAGAGGGTCAGCGGTTCGATCCCGTTAACTCCCATTTTAGCGGGTGTAGTTTAGTGGTAAAACTACAGCCTTCCAAGCTGTTGTCGCGAGTTCGATTCTCGTCACCCGCTTTGAACTTTGTTCAATTACCAAGTTTTTTAAACTTGGGCGCGTAGCTCAGGTGGTTAGAGCGCACGCCTGATAAGCGTGAGGTCGGTGGTTCGAGTCCACTCGTGCCCATTTATAAATATGGTCCGTTGGTCAAGGGGTTAAGACACCGCCTTTTCACGGCGGTAACACGGGTTCGAATCCCGTACGGACTATTTATTGGAGGATTACCCAAGTCCGGCTGAAGGGAACGGTCTTGAAAACCGTCAGGCGTGTAAAAGCGTGCGTGGGTTCGAATCCCACATCCTCCTTTTTATATTAACGCGGGATGGAGCAGCTCGGTAGCTCGTCGGGCTCATAACCCGAAGGTCGTAGGTTCAAATCCTGCTCCCGCAATTTGGCTCGGTAGCTCAGTTGGTAGAGCAATGGATTGAAGCTCCATGTGTCGGCGGTTCGATTCCGTCTCGCGCCATATTTTATTTATAACTTGGAAGGGTAGCGAAGAGGCTAAACGCGGCGGACTGTAAATCCGCTCCTTCGGGTTCGGGGGTTCGAATCCCTCCCCTTCCATTACTTTAGTTACGGGCATAGTTTAAAGGTAGAACTAAGGTCTCCAAAACCTTCAGTGTGGGTTCAATTCCTACTGCCCGTGTTAATATAATTATGGCGGGTGTGGTGAAGTGGTTAACACACCAGATTGTGGCTCTGGCATGCGTGGGTTCGATCCCCATCACTCGCCTATTTTATATTATTGGGGTATAGCCAAGCGGTAAGGCAAGGGACTTTGACTCCCTCATGCGTTGGTTCGAATCCAGCTACCCCAGTTACTATTTGCCGGCGTGGCGGAATTGGCAGACGCGCTGGACTCAAAATCCAGTGTCCGCAAGGACGTGCCGGTTCGACCCCGGCCGCCGGTATAGTAATAAAGACAAGGTTTTTGGACCTTGTTTTTTGATTTGGTGAAGATTTTGATATTTTTTCTTTAAGTACAGATAACTGATGAAACATCTTTTTCTTCTTATTCTAGTCATTTTTAGTGTATTTTTGGTATAATATTACTTATTCACAATTTATTTTGATTATGAAAGAGTTTGGTGATTAATGTCTCGGTCTGTTGAATTACTAAAGAAACGTTACTTAAAGAATATAAAAGAGAACCCAGATTTATTTATTGGAATTGAGTTAGAATTTCCTATTGTAAATTTAGAGGGTAAGGCTACAGATGGTGAAGTTGTTAAGGATCTCTTTCGGTATTTACCATTAGTACTGGGCTTTACTATCGAAAAAGTGGATGATTTTGGGAATCCAATTCAGTTGCTTGATCCAGTCAGCCAAGATACGATCTTGTTTGAGGTTGCTTATACGACAATTGAGTTTGCATTCGGAAAGGCTGAATCTATCCGAGAGGTAGAAGAACGCTTTACCTTCTATATGGCTACGATTCAGAATAAGTTGGGGGGAGCTAATCATGCTATTGTTGGCTGCGGCATTCATCCCAACTGGGATAAAAATGAGAATTGTCCAGTGGCTTATCCCCGCTATCAGATGTTGATGGATTATCTGAATTTGAGTAGAAATGTAACTAAATCAGATTTACATCATTTCCCTGAGTATGGAGCCTTTATATGTGGGAGTCAGGTTCAATTGGATGTGTCAAAGTCTAACTATTTGCGCGTCATCAATGCATTTACTCAGATCGAAGCTGCAAAAGCTTATTTGTTTGCAAATTCTGAGTTTTCAGGGGCAGATTGGGATACCAAGATTTCAAGGGATGTTTTTTGGGAAGAATCCATGCATGGTATCTATCCAGAGAATGTAGGTGTCAATACTAGACTATTTAAAGATGAGGATGATTTTTTTGACTATCTAAATCATTCTGCGATTTTTACTGCGGAGCGTGATGGGCAGACCTATTATTTTTATCCGATTCAGGCTAGGGACTATTTGGCTACACCTGAAATCCAAGCATTCACCCTTAATGGGGATGAGGTATTGATTCATCCTCAGGAGAAGGATTTCCAAACTCACCGTAGTTACCAGTACCAAGATTTGACAACTCGAGGTACTATTGAGTTTCGTAGTGTCTGTACGCAACCCTTGAATCGTACCTTTGCTGCGACGGCTTTTCATTTGGGTTTGTTGCTCAATTTAGACAAGTTAGAAGCTTACTTGCAATCTGCACCATTTTTTACCACATTTGGTCGTGATTATAAGTCATTGAGGCGACAATTTTCTAAGAAAAGGCTCACAGATGAAGAAGAAACTGCAATTGTCGAGTTTTCAAAAGGCTTACTCCTTCTAGCTGAGGAAGGTTTGGATAAGAGAGGCAAGCAGGAAATGACCTATTTACAGCCTTTGAAAGAAGAATTGGGCCTATAATTTCTCTTATAAAGGGAGAATTTTCTGAAAAATCATGATATAATGGAATAGACTATAGATAAAGGATAGAGATTCATGACATTAGTTTATCAATCAACGCGTGATGCCAATAATAGAGTAACTGCCAGCCAAGCTATTTTGCAAGGTTTGGCGACGGATGGTGGTCTGTTTACACCACTTACTTATCCAAAGGTGGATTTGGACTTTGACACATTAAAAGATGCTTCTTACCAAGAAGTGGCTAAATTAGTTTTATCAGCCTTTTTAGATGACTTTACGGCTGAGGAGTTGGACTACTGTATCAACAATGCCTACGATAGCAAGTTTGATACTCCAGCTATTGCGCCATTGGTGAAACTGGATGGGCAATACAACTTGGAATTGTTCCACGGGTCAACCATTGCCTTTAAGGATATGGCCTTGTCCATCTTGCCATACTTTATGACAACAGCGGCTAAAAAGCATGGTTTGGAGAATAAGATTGTCATCTTGACAGCGACATCTGGTGATACCGGAAAAGCAGCTATGGCAGGTTTTGCAGATGTGCCTGGTACTGAGATTATCGTCTTTTATCCAAAGGATGGTGTCAGCAAGGTACAAGAGTTGCAAATGACCACTCAAACTGGAGACAATACCCATGTTTTAGCCATCGATGGAAACTTTGACGATGCGCAAACAAATGTGAAGCACATGTTTAACGATGTGGAACTTCGTGAAAAATTGGCTGCTAATAAGCTACAGTTTTCATCAGCTAACTCTATGAATATCGGTCGTTTGGTACCACAGGTTGTTTATTATGTCTATGCCTATGCGCAGTTGGTCAAGACTGGTGAAATTGTGGCTGGTGAAAAAATCAACTTCACAGTACCAACTGGAAACTTCGGTAATATCTTGGCTGCCTTTTATGCGAAACAAATCGGGCTACCAGTCGGCAAATTGATCTGTGCTTCAAATGACAACAATGTCTTGACAGACTTCTTTAAAACACGTGTCTATGACAAGAAACGTGAGTTTAAGGTCACAACTAGCCCATCTATGGATATCTTAGTATCTTCAAATTTGGAGCGCTTGATTTTCCATCTTTTGGGAAATAATGCTGAAAAGACAGCTGAACTTATGAATGCCTTGAACACGCAAGGACAATATGAGTTGACTGATTTTGATGCAGAGATCCTGGACCTCTTTGCAGCTGAGTATACGACGGAGGAAGAAACGGCAGCAGAAATCAAGCGTGTTTATGAGTCAGATTCTTATATCGAGGATCCACATACGGCGGTTGCCTCAGCTGTTTATAGAAAATACCAAGTGGCTACTGGCGATGCGACTAAGACAGTGATTGCTTCAACAGCTAGTCCATACAAGTTCCCAGTGGTTGCAGTAGAAGCGGTAACTGGGAAGGTTGGCTTGACTGACTTTGAAGCTTTGGCTCAATTACATGACATTTCAGGAGTGGCAGTGCCACCAGCGGTTGATGGCCTTGAAACAGCTCCAGTTCGTCATAAAACAACAGTGGCAGCTGCTGACATGCAAGCAGCGGTTGAGGCTTATCTAGGACTTTAAGACAGAGGGCGTAAACTCGGTTGGGAAACCAACTGAGTTTCTTTTCATCAGGAGGAAGGATTGTTTAAGAAAAATAAAGACATTCTTAATATTGCATTGCCAGCTATGGGTGAAAACTTTTTGCAGATGCTCATGGGGATGGTGGATAGTTACTTGGTTGCTCACTTGGGACTGATAGCTATTTCAGGTGTTTCAGTTGCTGGCAATATTATCACGATTTATCAGGCAATTTTTATTGCTCTAGGGGCTGCTATTTCTAGTGTTATTTCAAAAAGTTTGGGGCAGAAAGATCAGTCCAAGTTGGCTTATCACGTGACAGAGGCTCTCAAGATAACCCTATTGCTGAGTGCACTTTTAGGCGCCTTATCGCTTTTTGCTGGGCAAGAGATGATAGGACTTTTGGGAACTGAGCAGGCTGTGGCCGAAAGTGGAGGACTCTACCTTTCTTTAGTGGGTGGTTCGATTGTTCTTTTGGGGCTGATGACCAGTTTTGGGGCCTTGATTCGTGCAACGCATAATCCACGTCTACCTCTCTATGTTAGTTTTTTATCTAATGCCTTAAATATTCTCTTTTCAAGTTTAGCTATTTTTGTTCTTGATATGGGCATAGCGGGTGTTGCATGGGGGACTATTCTGTCTCGCTTGATCGGTCTTGGGATTTTGTGGTCACAATTAAAACTGCCTTATGAGAAGCCGTCTTTTGGTCTAGATAAGGATTTGTTGACTTTGGCTATACCGGCAGCAGGAGAACGTCTCATGATGAGAGCTGGAGATGTCGTTATCATTGCCTTAGTTGTTTCTTTTGGGACGGAGGCAGTAGCTGGAAATGCAGTCGGAGAAGTCTTGACCCAGTTTAACTACATGCCTGCCTTTGGCGTCGCTACGGCAACGGTCATGCAGGTGGCTCGAGCAGTTGGAGAGAATAACTGGAAAAGAGTAGACGAGGTAAGCAAACAAACCTTTTGGCTTTCTTTCGTCCTTATGTTGCCCTTGACACTCAGCATCTATGCCTTGGGAATACCACTGACCCACCTCTATACGACGGATCCTGTTGCGGTCGAAGCGAGCGTTTTGGTAGCACTTTTCTCACTACTAGGGACTCCCATGGCAACAGGGACAGTTATTTATACGGCAATTTGGCAGGGCTTGGGCAATGCTCGCCTCCCCTTTTATGCTACAAGTATCGGGATGTGGTGTATCCGCATTGGGACAGCCTATCTGATGGGGATTGTGCTTGGTTGGGGCTTGCCTGGTATTTGGGCTGGAACGTTATTGGACAATGGTTTTCGATGGTTATTCCTACGCTACCGTTACCAGAGTTATATGAGCTTGAAAGGATAGGAAATGCAAAAAACAGCTTTTATTTGGGATTTAGATGGAACCTTATTGGACTCTTACGAAGCGATTTTGTCAGGGATTGAGGAAACCTTTGGTCAATTTTCTATTCCTTATGACAAGGAGAAAGTGAGAGAGTTTATCCTCAGGTATTCTGTGCAGGATTTGCTGGAACAGGTGGCAGAAGAGAGAAGTCTGGATGCGGAAGTGCTCAATCAGGTACGTGCCCAGAGCTTGTCTGAGAAAAATGCCCAGGTAGTTTTGATGCCAGGTGCGCGTGAAGTGCTAGCTTGGGCAGACCAAGCAGGGATTCAGCAGTTTGTCTATACTCATAAGGGGGATAATGCTCTTACCATTTTAAGAGACTTGGGGTTGGAATCCTATTTTACAGAGATTTTAACCAGTCAGAGTGGCTTTGCGCGCAAGCCTAATTCAGAAGCGGCTAACTATCTGCTAGACAAGTATCAGCTGGATCCTGAGAAGACCTATTATATAGGGGACCGGACTTTGGATGTGGAATTTGCCCAGAATAGCGGCCTTCAAAGCATCAATTTTTTAGAGTCGTCTTTTGAAGGCAATCACAGGATTCAAGAGTTAGCAGATATTTCTCATATTTTTGAGGATTGGAGGCGAGAAGATTGTGTCAATTTTATGACAGAAACCTAACAAACTATTTCAAGTAATCGAGTTTGTTACAAGGAATAGACAGTTCTGTTAAATAGGCCCGAGAGGGCTTTTTTTCTGCTTTTTTTGTGTTATGATAGACAGGTACTCATTTGAAAGGAATAGGAACGAATGAAGAAAAGAATTATTTTAGCCTCAACAGTAGCCCTGTCTCTTGCTCCCGCATTAGGAGCTAAAGCTCAAGAAATCTCTTGGACAGCACGTAGCGTTGAGCAAATCCAAAATGATGTGACGAAAAACGAGAACAAAAACAGCTATACAGTTCAGTATGGTGATACCCTGAGCACGATTGCAGAAGCTTTGGGAGTTGATGTCACAGTTCTTGCAAATTTGAACAAAATCACCAATATGGACTTGATTTTCCCAGATACTGTCCTCACTACAACTGTCAATGAGGCAGAAGAAGTGACGGAAGTTGAAATCCAAACTCCTCAAGCAGATGCTAGTGAAGAAGTGACGACTGCGACAGCTGATTTGACGACGAATCAAGTGACAGTCGATGAACAAACAGTTCAAGTAGAAGACCTTTCTCAACCAATTGAGGAAGCTCCAACTGTAACAGAGACTGAAAAAGCAACAGAAGTAGCGCCAAGTTCAGAAGTTTCTGAGACAACAACAGTTGCTGAGGAGACACCATCTACAGAAACACCTGTAGCTGAAGAAACAGCTGAAACGACTCCAGCGGAAGCACCAGTAGCAGCAACAACTCGTCCAGTTGAAGAAGAAACTCCTCAAGCGGCGACTCCAGCTACCGAAGAAACTCCAGCAGAAACGCCTGCTGATACAACAGGATCAAGTGCAACAGAAGAAACAGCAGCATCAACAGCAACTTCTGACACTGCAACGTCGACTTATCAAGCAGAGCAAAGCCAAACTCCTTCAAGAACGTATGCTGCTCCAGCGGCTCCTGACTATGCAGGACTTGCTGTAGCCAAGTCTGAGAATGCTGGTCTTCAACCACAAACTGCAGCCTTTAAAGAAGAAGTAGCCAACTTGTTTGGAATTACATCTTTTAGTGGCTACCGTCCTGGTGACAGTGGGGACCATGGTAAAGGTTTGGCCATCGACTTTATGGTTCCAGTGAGTTCAGCACTCGGAGATCAAATTGCAGAATATGCAGTCAAAAATATGGCTAGCCGTGGTATCAACTATATCATTTGGAAACAACGTTTCTACGCTCCATACGATAGTAAATATGGACCAGCCTATACGTGGAATCCAATGCCAGACCGTGGTAGTGTGACCGAAAATCACTATGACCACGTTCACGTTTCAATGAACTAATCATTAAAATGGAAGTTGGGAACTGATTAAGTTCCCGCTTCTTTTTTGTGTGTAAATTCTTTAGGATAAACGGAACAAAGATGAGGAAGTGAGTAATATTTCAAGAGAATGTAAGCATATTACTTGATTTATTTTTTGGTTTATATTAGACTTGATAAGTCAATCATTGATAAATCAACTTTAAAGGAGAAAGATTTATGGTAGCAATTCAAGAATTACTGTATCAGTTACGGTTGGCAGATCAGTCTATGACACAACTATTTGAACGACAATTGGGAATTAGTCTGACTCGTTATCAAATCTTATGTTTCTTAATCGATCAGTCTCCGTGTAATCAAATAGCAGTTCAGGAGAGATTGAAGATTGATCAGGCTGCCTTGACACGGCACTTTAAAATTTTGGAAAAGGAAGGTTTGGTTAATCGACGTCGGAATCCTGAAAACCAGAGGGAGGTTTTGGTGGAAGTGACAGACTTTGCGAGAGAACAACTAGTAACCAACTCTCCTCAACACCATATAAACGTAAAAAATCAGATGGAGAGTGTGCTTACAAAAGGAGAGCGAGAAGAGTTCAGTCGTTTGTTAGAAAAGTTGATATCTGGCTTAGAAGAGATAGAAATTTAAGGAGAAGATTATGTCTATTTTTACAATTATTTTAGCAACTATCGTTGCTTTGGAGCATTTTTATATTTTTTATTTGGAAAGTGTGGCTACGCAATCAGATACTACTAGTCGCGTGTTTAATGTGGATAAAGAAGAACTAGCTCGTCCGTCAGTGAGTTCATTGTTTAAAAATCAGGGGATTTATAATGCTTTGATAGGTGTCTTTCTCTTGTACGGGATTTATTTCTCGCAAAGTTTGGAAATTGTGACCATCTTTGTTTTGTTTGTGCTTGGTGCAGCGACCTACGGTTCTCTAACAGCAGACAAGAAGATTATTCTGAAGCAAGGTGGACCCGCTATTTTGACTTTACTGAGTATTTTGCTTTTGAAATAAGAAAACCAGCGTCTTTCAGGACGCTGGTTTTTGTAGGTTCTTATCCATTTCGACGTTTACGGGCTAGTAGGGCTCTGTAAAAGAAGATGTGATTGTTCTGGATATAGGGAAGGATTGAAAAACTAGCAATTCCAAAAGTAATCCAATTGAGGAAGTACCAAGGAAGTAGTTGTAAGTCGAGGACAAAGCGCTGGAATTTGTAACCTTTCACCAAGAAACGACTGGTTTTCAGGATTTGACGGGGTTTAGCCTGTCCTAAATCTAGAGTATCGCAGAGGAGGAATTCTACCTGCGAGTAGGCGTAATGTTGCGGGATATAGAGGGCATTTCCTACAATCATCAAGATGAGGCTCGCAAAAAAGTAGAGCCCAAAGGTCATAAGGAATTGCTCGTTTTCAATAGATGAGAGGTCTAGTTTTGGAAACTCAGGATGTAGGGCAACAAATCTTCTAGCCAAGAGATTGCTATAAAAGAGGAAATAAATGCCTACTAAGTTTGGGATGCTCCATAAAAAGAGGTAGAAGCGCTTGAGGAGTAGAGTGAGGAAGCTTTGTGTGAAGCGCTCTTCAGCAAAGAGGGCCAGACTAGATTTTACTGAGAGTTCCGTATCAGGATCCTTGAGGAGTCGGAGTGTCGCAAAGGCAGCACCTGCTAGAAAAATCGTGCTCATAAAAGAAACCACTAATGGGAAGAGATAGACTTGGAGTACTTGTGCCAGCATGCTGAAAAAGGATTGCTCTAAAACAGTTTCTTGGAGACGAGCCAAGGGGTTGAGAAAGCCTGACAAGATGACCAACATACTAGGAAGGAGATAGACCAGAAGGAGGCGGGGATTTTCAGCCTGAAATTGCCTGGCCTGCAGACGAATAGTTTTTAAATCAATTTTTGGGTGTTTCATTCTTTCATTATACCATAGTTCGTGACAGTTCCAGCTTTTTTTGATAAAATCATACAGTATGCCTTTGGGCGCAAAGTATGAACTGGGACTGTTTTTCCCAGCTTCGGAGGTAGAAAATGTCAGATTCACCAATCAAATACCGTTTGATTAAGAAAGAGAAACACACAGGAGCTCGTCTGGGAGAAATCATCACCCCGCACGGTACCTTCCCGACACCTATGTTTATGCCAGTTGGGACCCAAGCCACTGTTAAAACCCAGTCACCAGATGAATTGAAGGAGATGGGTTCAGGGATTATCCTCTCTAATACCTATCATCTCTGGCTTCGCCCTGGGGACGAACTCATCGCACGCGCAGGTGGTCTCCACAAATTTATGAACTGGGACCAGCCCATCTTGACCGATAGTGGTGGTTTCCAGGTTTATTCCCTAGCAGATAGCCGAAATATCACAGAAGAAGGGGTAACCTTTAAAAACCATCTCAATGGTTCCAAGATGTTCCTATCACCAGAAAAAGCTATCTCCATCCAGAATAATCTGGGCTCAGACATCATGATGTCCTTTGACGAATGTCCTCAGTTTTACCAACCCTATGATTACGTTAAGAAATCAATCGAACGTACCAGTCGTTGGGCTGAGCGTGGTTTGAAGGCCCACCGTCGTCCACAGGATCAAGGTTTGTTTGGAATTGTGCAGGGAGCGGGATTTGAAGACCTTCGTCGCCAATCAGCGCATGATCTTGTTAGCATGGACTTTCCAGGCTACTCTATCGGTGGACTAGCCGTTGGAGAAACGCATGAGGAGATGAATGCAGTCTTGGATTTCACAACCCAACTTCTCCCAGAAAACAAACCTCGCTATTTGATGGGTGTGGGAGCGCCAGATAGCTTGATTGATGGGGTCATTCGTGGTGTGGATATGTTTGACTGTGTCTTGCCGACTCGTATCGCTCGTAACGGAACTTGTATGACCAGCCAAGGTCGTTTGGTTGTCAAGAATGCCCAATTCGCTGAAGATTTTACGCCACTGGATCCTGAGTGTGATTGCTACACATGTAAGAACTATACACGCGCCTACCTTCGTCACCTGCTCAAGGCTGACGAAACCTTTGGCATCCGCTTGACTAGCTACCACAATCTCTACTTCTTGCTTAACCTGATGAAGCAAGTGCGTCAAGCCATCATGGATGATAATCTCTTGGAATTCCGTGAGTATTTTGTGGAAAAATATGGTTACAATAAGTCAGGGCGCAATTTCTAAAGTGTAAAAATAGAATGCCAAAATCCTAAGTTTTCTCTTAGGATTTTTCCTATTTTTTTGATAAAATAAGGTGTATTATGGAATAAAAATTAGATGTTTTTAAGATCTAATTGAGTGGGGAATAAACTCGTATGCGTATTAAATGGTTTTCCTTGATTAGGATTACAGGTTTACTTTTGGTGCTCTTGTACCACTTCTTTCAAACGATCTTTCCTGGAGGCTTCTTTGGGGTAGATGTCTTTTTCACTTTTTCAGGATTTTTAATCACTTCTCTCCTTTTAGAAGAATTTGGGAAGGCACGCCAGATTGATTTGTTGGGCTTTTTTAAGAGACGGTTTTACCGCATCGTACCACCTGTGGTTCTGATGGTTTTGGTGACCATGCCCTTTACCCTCTTAGTTCGCCAAGACTATGTTGCTGGAATTGGCGGTCAGATTGCGGGAGTTTTTGGTTTTATGACCAACTTCTATGAGATGTTAACAGGGGGAAGTTACGAATCTCAGTTCATTCCGCACCTCTTTGTTCACAACTGGAGTCTAGCTGTTGAGGTTCACTACTATATTCTTTGGGGCTTAGCGGTTTGGTTCTTATCGAAACGTTCAAAATCTAGTAGTCAATTGAGAGGGATGGTCTTTCTTCTTTCTGCGGGAGCTTTCATCATTAGCTTTTTCTCCATGTTTATTGGTAGTCTAATGGCTAGTTCCCATTCGTCTGTCTACTTTTCAAGTTTAACCCATGTCTATCCCTTCTTTTTAGGAAGTATTTTGGCGACGGTTGTGGGTGTTCGTCAGACGAGCGATTTAGTTAAGCAGTTTGATCGGACGTGGGATCTTCGTCAGAATCTACTGGTGTTTGCTGCAGGTCTTTTGGTATTGGTGCTCTTGACTTTCTTTGTCAAGTTCACCTACCTGTTTGCTTATCTATTCGGTTTCTTACTGGCAAGTTTAGCGGCCGTGACCATGATTTTTGCTGCGCGTGTTTTGCATGAGAAAACGCCTGAGATACAAGAACCTCGGATCATTACATTTTTAGCGGATACCAGCTACGCGGTTTATCTCTTCCACTGGCCTTTTTATATTATCTTTTCGCAGTTGATGAGCAATCTGCCCGCTGTTATTTTAACCGTTATCTTTTCTTATTTCTTTGCTATCCTATCCTTCTATATTATTGAGCCATTGATTGCTGGTAAGACCAATGCTTTGGTTAGAAAAATCACTAAGCTACATCATATCAAACCTATTAGTGCTAGTGTTGTGGGCGTCCTTTCCTTGCTTACCTTGATTATCATAGCTGTGGCTCCTCAAGTTGGAGCTTTTGAGACAGACTTGATGGTCAATGGTTTCAAACAAGCTCAGACCAATATAGGACAAACAAAGACTCTTGCTGAACAAGCTGAAGCCAGTCGCCTAGGAATTTCTGAGGGAACGAGTCTGATTGGGGATTCAGTGACTTTACGTGCCAATACAGCCTTAAAAGAGGCACTTCCTGATGCAAATATCAATGCTCAGGTTAGTCGGACGACCAAGCAAGCCAATGACATCATGCTCAATAATAGCCAGAACAAGGCGCTTTTAAAAACAGTTGTCATTGCAACGGGGGTCAACAATCCTGAAGGTTATAAGAATGATTTGGACAGCATCGTGAACAATCTACCGAAAGGACACCATCTGATACTGGTGACACCTTATGAGGGAGACAAGAGCAAGGACACTTATGCATCAGTGGAGCAGTATGCGGCTTATGCGAGAGAATTAGCTGAAAAGAATCCATATGTGAGCATCGCTGACTGGAATAAGGTCGCTAAGGAACACCCTGAAATCTGGGCTGGAACTGACCAAGTCCACTTTGGAAATGATAGCAACATGATTGAAGAAGGTGCTAAACTTTACGCAGAGACGATTGCAGCTGCTGTTAAGGCTGCTCAAGAACTGCCTGTAAAATCAAAATAAGATCAAAGAGTTGGAGATATCCAGCTCTTTTAAAATATCTCTAGAAAATAGGTCTATACCATTTACAAATAAAAAAGAAAGGTTTATAATGTAATTGACATAATAAATTCTAGAATCAATCTATCAAGGAGGTTATCATTATGCCTAATTATATTAAAGCGGATCAGTTTTTCTACCCACACGGAGTTCGTCGTGGCGGTTACTTGGAACTTGTGGATGGCAAGTTTGGCAAACATGTAGAACAGATTCCTGAAGGAGCTGAGGTGATTGACTATACCGGTTATAGCATTGCTCCAGGACTTGTGGATACCCATATTCATGGATTTGGTGGTGTCGATGTCATGGACAATAACATCGAAGGGACCCTTCATACCATGAGTGAAGGACTACTTAGCACGGGTGTTACCAGCTTCTTGCCAACGACGTTGACTTCCTCTTACGAGCAGTTGCTCGCAGTAACTGAAAATATCGGTGCTCGTTACCAGGAAGCAAGTGGAGCCAAGATTCGTGGGATCTATTTTGAAGGGCCTTATTTCACAGAAAAATACAAGGGAGCCCAAAACCCTGCCTACATGAAAGACCCTCGTATGGATGAGTTTCTTGCTTGGCAAAAAGCTGCCAATGGCTTGCTCAATAAAATCGCCCTTGCGCCAGAACGCGAAGGTGTAGAAGACTTTGTTCGTACGATTACAGGTGAAGGAGTGACTGTTGCTCTTGGACACTCCAATGCGACATTTGATGAAGCTAAAAAAGCAGTCGACGCTGGAGCGAGTGTTTGGGTACATGCCTACAACGGAATGCGTGGGTTGACTCACCGTGAGCTCGGTATGGTGGGAGCCATGTATGAGTTGCCACATACTTACGCAGAATTGATTTGTGATGGTCACCATGTGGATCCAAAGGCCTGTGACATTTTGCTCAAACAAAAGGGAACTGAAAATGTCGCCCTTATCACGGACTGTATGACAGCTGGTGGCTTGGAAGACGGTGACTACATGTTGGGAGAATTCCCAGTAGTAGTTGCCAATGGAACTGCTCGCCTCAAATCTACAGGCAATTTGGCAGGTTCTATCCTCAAACTCAAAGATGGTTTGAAGAATGTGGTCGAATGGGGCATTGCGAATCCGCATGAAGCAGTCATGATGGCCAGCCTCAACCCAGCAAAATCTGTTCACATCGATGATGTCTGTGGTCAAATCCGTGAAGGTTATGACGCTGACTTTATCGTACTAGATAAAGATTTGGAATTGGTAGCAACCTACCTAGATGGTGTGAAACGTTATCAAGCCTAAGAAGATAAAAATAGGGGTCAATAAAGGACTCCTATTTTTATGATAGACTGAAAAGGTATTTAAAGAAGTCTTCCTAAAGGGAATGGCAAGCAAAATCCTTTTCTTGTAATAAAAAATTAGATATAATATACGATACAAAGGAAGTAGTAAGAATGTATCGTGTTATAGAAATGTATGGGGATTTTGAACCGTGGTGGTTCATAGAAGGTTGGGAAGAAGATGTCATCATGAGTCAATCTTTTGACAAGTATTATGATGCTCTAAAATATTATAAATCATGCTGGTTTGAGCTGGAAAAGAAGAATCCTCTTTATAAGAGTCGGAGTGATTTGATGACTATTTTTTGGGATCCTGCCGACCAACGCTGGTGTAATGAGTGTGATGAGTATTTGCAGCAGTACCATTCTTTGGCACTTTTACAGGATGAGCAAGTCATCCCCGATGAAAAGCTACGTCCAGGCTACGAAAAACAAACAGGTCAAGAAAAGCACCGTTCTTGCCGCATGAAATGGAGATAAAAAGTAACTTTTTAAGTTGCTTTTTATTTTTTTCAATTTTTTGCGAATAGTTAGATAAGGAGGGCGATATGGTACAAGAAATTGCACAGAAAATTATTGCTACTGCGAAAGAAAAGAAGGCTCAGGATATCTATTTTATCCCCAAGGAAAAGTCCTACGAGCTTCACATGCGGGTTGGAGACGAACGGTGTCTAGTTGACTCCTATGAGTTTGATGTTTTAGCTGCTGTGATTAGTCATTTTAAGTTTGTAGCGGGTATGAATGTAGGAGAGAAAAGGCGTAGTCAGCTGGGCTCTTGCGACTACCAGCATGGGGAGAAGGTGTCTTCTCTGCGTTTGTCTACCGTAGGAGATTATCGGGGACATGAGAGTTTGGTCATTCGTTTGTTGCACGACGAGGAGCAGGAGCTGCATTTCTGGTTTCAGGATATGAACGAACTGGGTGAGCAGTACAGGCAACGGGGCCTCTATCTCTTTGCAGGTCCAGTCGGCAGTGGCAAGACGACCTTGATGCACGAATTAGCTAAGTCCCTCTTTAAGGGACAGCAAGTTATGTCTATCGAAGACCCAGTAGAAATCAAGCAGGACGACATGCTCCAGTTGCAGTTGAATGAGGCGATTGGCTTGACCTATGAAAATCTGATCAAACTGTCTCTCCGGCATCGTCCGGATCTCCTGATTATCGGTGAAATTCGGGATAGTGAGACGGCGCGTTCAGTAGTTAGAGCCAGTTTGACAGGGGCGACAGTCTTTTCAACCATTCATGCCAAAAGTATCCGAGGTGTTTATGAGCGCCTTCTGGAGTTGGGTGTGACGGAGGAGGAACTAGCAGTTGTCCTACAAGGAGTCTGCTACCAGAGATTAATCGGGGGAGGAGGAATCGTTGACTTTGCAAACAAAGACTATCAAGAACACCAGCCAATTAGCTGGAATGACCAGATTGACCAGCTTCTTAAAGATGGACATATCACAAGTCTTCAGGCTGAAACGGAAAAAATTAGCTACAGCTAAGCAGAAGAAAATCATCACCTTGTTTAACAACCTCTTTTCCAGTGGCTTTCATTTGGTGGAAATTATTTCTTTCTTGGGCAGAAGTGCCCTGCTGGAAAAGGACTATGTGGCCCAGATGCACCAAGGCTTATCTCAGGGGAAATCTTTCTCAGAAATGATGAACAGTTTGGGCTTTTCAAGTGCCATTGTGACCCAATTATCTCTAGCTGAAGTTCATGGAAATCTTCACCTGAGTTTGGGAAAGATAGAAGAATATCTGGATAATTTGGCTAAGGTCAAGAAAAAGTTAATTGAAGTGGCGACCTATCCCTTGATTTTGCTGGGATTTCTCCTGCTAATCATGCTGGGATTAAGAAACTATTTGCTCCCCCAACTGGACAGTAGCAATATCGCTACTCAAATCATTGGCAATCTGCCACAAATTTTTCTGGGACTAGTGTTGGTTTGCTCTCTATCTTTACTTTTAGCCCTCACTTTTTACAAAAGAAGTTCCAAGATGCGGATATTTTCGATGTTAGCGCGGATTCCCTTTCTTGGCATCTTTGTCCAGACCTATCTGACAGCTTATTATGCGCGTGAATGGGGCAATATGATTTCACAGGGGATGGAGCTGACGCAGATTTTTCAGATCATGCAGGAACAAGGTTCCCAGCTCTTTAAAGAAATCGGTCAAGATTTGGCTCAAGCTCTGCAAAATGGCCGCGAATTTTCTCAGACTATAGCGAATTATCCGTTCTTTAAGAAGGAGTTGAGTCTTATCATCGAGTATGGAGAAGTCAAGTCCAAGCTGGGGAGTGAGTTGGAGATCTATGCAGAAAAAACTTGGGAAGCCTTTTTTACCCGAGTCAACCGCACCATGAACTTAGTACAGCCACTGGTTTTTATCTTTGTGGCTCTGATTATCGTTTTACTTTATGCAGCAATGCTTATGCCCATGTATCAAAATATGGAGGTAAATTTTTAAAATGAAAAAACTCATGACAAATTTAAAAAAAGCCAAGGTTAAAGCTTTCACTTTGGTAGAGATGTTAGTGGTTTTGCTTATCATCAGTGTTCTTCTCTTGCTCTTTGTGCCCAATTTGACCAAGCAAAAGGATGCCGTAGATGACAAAGGAAAAGCTGCTGTTGTCAAGGTCGTGGAAAGCCAGGCAGAGCTCTATAGTCTGGACAAGAATGATGATGCCAGCCTCAGCAAATTACAAGCGGACGGTCGTATCACAGCTGAGCAAGCCAAAGCTTATAAAGACTACCATGCAAAACAAAAAACCAGTCAAACTGTTGCAGATTAAGGCCTTTACTATGCTGGAAAGTCTCTTAGTTTTGGGACTTGTGAGTATCCTTGCTTTGGGCTTGTCTGGTTCTGTTCAGTCCAGTTTTGCAGCGGTGGAAGAGCAGATTTTCTTTATGGAGTTTGAAGAACTCTATCGGGAAACGCAAAAACGCAGTGTTTCTAGTCAGCAAAAGACCAGTCTGAACTTAGATGGACAGACGATCAGTAATGGTAGTCAAAAGTTGAGCGTTCCTAACGGAATTCAGGCGCCATCAGGACAAAGCATTATATTTGACCGAGCCGGGGGCAATTCGTCCCTGGCTAAGGTTGAATTTCAGACCAGTAGAGGAGCGATTCGTTATCAATTATATCTAGGGAATGGAAAAATTAAACGTACTAAGGAAACAAAAAATTAAGGCAGTGATTTTACTAGAAGCAGTAGTAGCTTTGGCTGTGTTTGCCAGCATTGCGACCCTACTTTTGGGACAAATTCAGAAAAATAGGCAGGAAGAGGCAGAAATCTTGCAAAAGGAAGAAGTCTTGCGTGTAGCTAACATGGCTCTGCAGACAGGTCAAAATCAGGTAAACATAAACGGAGTAGAGATTCAGGTATTTTCTAGTGAAAAGGGATTGGAGGTTTATCATGGTTCAGAGAAGTTGCTCGACCTTAAAGAACAGTAAGGTAAGAGCGTTCACTCTTTTAGAATCTCTGATTGCCCTTATCGTCATTAGCGGAGGCTTGCTCCTTTTTCAAGCTATGAGTCAGCTCCTCATTTCAGAAGTTCGTTACCAGAAGCAAAGCGAGCAAAAGGAGTGGCTCTTGTTTGTGGACCAGCTGGAGGCAGAGTTAGAGCGTTCGCAGTTTGAAAAGGTGGAAGGCAATCGCCTCTACATGAAACAGGATGGTAAGGATATCTCTATAGGGAAGTCTAAATCGGATGATTTTCGAAAAACGGATACCAGCGGAAGGGGCTACCAACCTATGGTTTATGGGCTTAAATCAGCTCAAATTACAGAAGAAAATCAATTGGTTCGCTTTCGTTTCCAATTTCAAAAAGGCTTAGAAAGGGAGTTCATCTATCGTGTGGAAAAAGCAAAAAGTTAAGGCAGGCGTTCTCTTATATGCAGTCACCATGGCAGCCATTTTTAGCCTTTTGTTGCAGTTTTATTTGAACCGGCAAGTAGCCCATCACAAAGACTTTGCCCTAAACAAAGAAAAGTTGGCAGCTTTTGCCATGGCCAAGCGAAGCAAAGAGAAGGTTGAGCAAGAAAGTGGAGAACAAGTCTTCA
This sequence comes from Streptococcus oralis, assembly GCF_026782235.1. Taxonomy (GTDB): domain Bacteria; phylum Bacillota; class Bacilli; order Lactobacillales; family Streptococcaceae; genus Streptococcus; species Streptococcus oralis_CC. Next base: position 17,887 of record NZ_JAKUWE010000001.1, read on the forward strand.
ACCTAGGAAAAGTCAGGTATCAAAATACGAAAACAGGTTTTACAACAAGTGTACGTATGAATAAGGGCAACTATGAATTTCTCTTTCCTCCGATGAAAACCCAAGAAAAGAAAACAGCTAAAAAGGAAGAGGTAGCGACTGATTCAAGCAATCAAGCAGGGAAGAAAAAATCAGAAGAAAAGCCTGAAAAGAAAGCCAATTCCTAGGCAATTCAACTTCTTTGTGTTACACTAAAAGCATGAAACACGATTTTAATCACAAAGCAGAAACCTTTGATTCGCCCAAAAATATATTTCTTGCAAACTTGGTTTGTCAGGCAGTTGAAAAACAGCTTGCTCTTCTATCAGACAAGGAAATATTGGACTTTGGTGGTGGGACGGGTCTATTAGCTTTGCCCCTGGCCAAGCAGGCCAAGTCTGTTACCCTTGTGGACATCTCGGAGAAAATGCTGGAGCAAGCTCGTTTGAAAGCAGAGCAACAAGACATCAAGAATATCCAGTTTTTGGAACAGGATTTACTGGTGAATCCTTTGGAGCAACAATTTGACCTGATTGTTGTCAGTCGAGTTCTTCATCATATGCCTGATCTAGATGCGACTCTTGCTATGTTTCACCATCATCTTAGGGAGAATGGACAGATACTCATTGCTGATTTTGTCAAGACAGATACCAACCATCATGGCTTTGAATTGCCTGAACTTGAAACCAAACTCGATCAGTTTGGTTTTTCGAACATTGACAGTCAGATTCTTTACAGTGCTGAAGGTCTTTTCCTAGGAAATTACGCAGAGCTCTTTTTAACTGTAGCCCCAAAATCACTCGCTGACTAAAGCAGTGATTTTTTCTCTTCAGATGGAAAAAAGGAGGGAAATTTGATAAGATAGGAATATGGATTTTGAAAAAATTGAACAAGCTTATACGTATTTACTAGAGAATGTCCAAGTCATCCAAAGTGATTTGGCGACCAACTTTTATGATGCCTTGGTAGAGCAAAATAGTATCTACCTAGATGGCGAGACCGAACTAGAGCAGGTCAAGGAGAACAATCAAGCCCTTAAACGCTTAGCGCTTCGCAAGGAAGAGTGGCTCAAGACCTACCAGTTTCTCTTGATGAAGGCAGGACAAACGGAGCCTTTACAGGCCAATCACCAGTTTACTCCAGATGCCATTGCCCTCCTCTTGGTACTTGTTGTGGAAGAATTGTTTGAACAAGAGGAAATTAGCATCCTCGAAATAGGTTCTGGTATGGGCATTTTGGGGGCTACTTTCTTGACTTCTCTCTCTAAAAAAGTAGATTACTTGGGAATCGAAGTGGATGACTTGCTGATTGATTTGGCAGCCAGTATGTCAGATGTGATTGGTTTACAGGCTGGTTTTGTTCAAGGAGATGCCGTTCGTCCGCAAATGCTTAAAGAAAGCGACGTGGTCATCAGCGACTTGCCTGTTGGCTATTACCCAGACGATGCCATCGCTTCTCGCTATCAAGTGGCTTCTAGTCAAGAGCATACCTATGCCCACCATTTGCTGATGGAACAAGGCCCCAAGTACCTTAAGTCAAATGGCTATGCTATTTTTCTAGCTCCGAGTGATTTATTGACCAGCCCTCAAAGTGACTTATTAAAAGGGTGGCTCAAAGACGAAGTGAGTCTGGCTGCTATCATCGCTCTGCCAGAGGATATTTTCTCAACTGCAAGTCAAGCTAAAAGTATTTTTGTCTTACAGAAGAAAAGAGATAAGGAAATAGAACCCTTTGTCTACCCTCTTACTAGCTTGCAGGATCCGTCAGTTTTGTTGACCTTTAAAGAAAATTTTCAAAATTGGAGCAAAGGTACTGAAATATAAAAGAGATTTTGTTATAATAGATGAAAACGCTTAAAAAGAGGTATCATCTTATGACAAAAACAATTGCAATCAATGCAGGAAGCTCAAGCTTGAAATGGCAACTTTATCAAATGCCTGAAGAGAAAGTTTTGGCTAAAGGCTTGATTGAACGTATTGGATTGAAAGATTCAATTTCAACAGTAAAATGTGACGGTCGTTCGGAGCAACAAATTCTTGATATTGAAGACCATACACAAGCCGTTAAAATTTTATTGGATGACTTGATTCGTTTTGACATCATTAAAGGGTACGACGAGATTACAGGTGTCGGACACCGCGTCGTTGCAGGTGGTGAATATTTCAAGGAATCAACAGTTGTTGAGGGAGACGTGTTAGAAAAAGTTGAGGAATTGGGATTATTGGCCCCTCTTCACAATCCAGCTAACGCAGCTGGAATTCGCGCATTTAAGGAATTGCTTCCAGATATTACCAGTGTTGTCGTATTTGATACCTCATTCCACACAACCATGCCAGAAAAGGCTTATCGCTATCCTCTACCAACTAAATACTACACAGACAACAAGGTTCGTAAATATGGTGCCCACGGGACAAGTCACCAGTTTGTCGCAGGAGAAGCAGCGAAACTTTTGGGCCGCCCTCTAGAAGACTTGAAATTGATTACCTGCCATATTGGTAACGGGGCTTCTATCACAGCTGTTAAGGGAGGGAAGTCTGTGGATACTTCTATGGGATTCACACCACTCGGCGGTGTGATGATGGGAACTCGTACAGGGGATATTGACCCTGCTATCATCCCTTATCTCATGCAATATACAGAGGATTTCAATACCCCAGAAGATATTAGTCGCGTTCTCAATCGTGAATCAGGGCTCATGGGAGTTTCTGGTCAGTCAAGCGATATGCGTGATGTGATTGCTGCCATGGAAGCAGGAGACCATGATGCAACTTTGGCTTATGAAATGTATGTTGATCGTATCCAAAAATATATCGGCCAATATCTTGCAGTCCTAAATGGAGCAGATGCGATTATCTTCACAGCAGGTATCGGTGAAAATGCTGCAAACGTACGTGAAGATGTCATCTCAGGTATCTCTTGGTTTGGTTGTGATGTGGATCCAGAAAAGAACGTCTTTGGTGTAACGGGAGATATCTCAACGGACGCAGCGAAAATTCGTGTCTTGGTTATTCCAACAGATGAAGAATTGGTGATTGCACGTGATGTTGAACGCTTGAAAAAATAAGTAAATGCACATAAAATTTGATTGTAGAAAGAAGTTGGGGAAGAGATTTTCCAGCTTTTTTTATGCAGAAAATGTCTAAAACCTTGCTGTTATTGGCTTTTTCAAAAAATATGGTATAATAGTAGTAATTTAAAGAGGAAGTTAGATTTTTTGATTTTAAAAGGATTGAAGAATTAAGAAATTGTATTTTTTAAGAAACTAACCAAAAACTAACCAAGGAATGTATATTTTTAGTCAATGAATATAGAATAAAGTGGATCAGGAAACTGGTCTATTTTATTTTGTAGTTATTGAACAAAAGTGATCTATTTCGGCTTGACAAATATACGCATAATGTGTATAATAGTAAATGTAAGGAGGTAACAACGATATATGCCACTTACAGGTAAAGAAATGGTGAAACTAGCTCTTGAGAATGGATGGGTTGAAGTTCGTCAAAGGGGTAGTCATCATCATTTTAAGAAAGAGGGTTTTTCATATCTCGTCACTATTCCGGTTCATGGAAATGAAGATTTGGGAAAGGGATTGGAAAGAAAGATTCTCAAAGATTTAGGATTGTAAGTCTTACATTCCTAAGTCTTTTCGTATTGGAGGTAGTAGAATGTTAAAAACGTATCCAGCTATTTTTCATAAAGAAGAAACAGGATATTGGGTAGAATTCCCAGAATTTGGTGGTGGTACAGAAGGAAAAAATATTGAGGAAGCGATGAAAAATGCTCGTGAAATGCTTGAGAATGTTTTGGCTTCTTACATCGATGTAGGGATGGAGCTGCCTACACCAAGTGATATTTTAAAGATTGAAGTTTCAGATGGTTTTGTATCAATGATTCAAGTCGATCCTGCGCCTTTTGTGAGAAGTAATAAGGCAATTAGGAAAAATGTGACTGTTCCTGAATGGCTAGTTCGTCTTGCTGATCGAGAAAAGATTAACTATTCAGAAGTGCTAGCGCAAGCGTTAGAGAAGAAATTGCAAGTTTGATTTTGAAGAATATTTATTGATGCTTAAGGAGATAGAATATGGAAATTAAAGAAATAAGTTATCAGGATAGACTTCCAAAAAACATGGTTTCAAAGTTTAATTATTTTGTGAAGGACTTTTTGAAAGAGTATCCTAATCAGTTAGATAAGATGGATTTTGATGAAGTTCTGACAATTAACAAAGAATATGAAGGAGATTTAGAAGTTTATTTTGTTGAATTCATGTTGTGTAAAAAAGGCAAAGGCGGATTCTTCTCCCTAGCTAGTACGGATAATAAGTTGTTTGTGTCTTGTAATGATGAACTTTGGGGAACGGTGATTTTAGAGTAAAAAGCGAAGGAAAATCAAATGTTCCTGGATATTTAATTCGCTTTTTGGGTCGAAAAGTTCAACCAGGTATTCGAGATTTGTTCGGAAATAGAAAAATAACACTATCTTAGATAATGTTATTTTTTTTGTTTTCGTTGTAGAAATGGGTAGCTATTTCTTTGACGTAGTTTTCGTATTTTGAAGGAATATCAGCATTTATAAGGTAGTTTTGAAAGTTGAAACTATCATCTATAGGATATTCATTGTTGACTAAACTCATAAAGTCTAGGATTCTTGCCTTTTCACTATCATTCTCTATATGATTCTTATAGGTGTCTATCTGAGAAAGTGAGTTGTTGCAGTCGTCATTGATGAGATGATGTTTTTCGTGTAGGAGTATGTTGATTTTTTCAATCTCTGTTGTGTCAGAACGTAGAAAGATGAAGTGTTCATTATTTACAAAGAGATAACGACCTTTTGTTTCTAAATAGTCTAATAAGACGATCTTACAATTAAGGGACTCAATTTCTTCTATGACTTTTCTTAGTTCCATACTATTTCTTATTTGTGAAGTATTCTTTTAGGAAATCTTTAATAATCATTCTATCGTTATCTGTGATAGGTGTACCATCATAGGCAACTGAGTTATCAATAGCTTTATCTATGTCAACCTCTAAGTCAGGGTCAGGAATATCTGTTTTACCTAAAAGATAATCAGTAGAGACATTGAAGTAGTCAGCTAGTTTTTCCATTGTTTCGAGATTCATTTTCTTTTTACCACTTTCAAATTGTTGATAAGCTGGTTGAGAAATATTTAGGAATGTAGCAATATCTTTTTGAGTTAATTTTCCTTCTTTTCGTAGCTTTTTTAGTCTTTCAATAATCATAATTTATTCCTTTCAAAAAATTTTTAAAAAAATTTTAAAAAAGTGTTGACAAAATAAGCCATAGGTTATATAATAGATACATAAGCAATAGCTTATAAAAATTAAGTAAAAAAACTTTACTTAATAATAACATTTTATAGGAATTTAAAAATCCTGAATACAACTTAAAAGACAAAATTTAATTTTCAGTATTGAATGTTGTTTCAAGAAAGTAGAACTTGTAAATTTAAGTAGTAAGATTTTAGATTCAATATAAAAGTTAAGTGAACTTTGAAAATTTAACAAAAAACGTGTTAGACAACAACGAATCATTGACTAAACACGCATATAAAAATTTAGCAATTTAATTATACGTGAATTTTAAGAAAATGTCAAGTTGAGTCTAAACGTGGGTGTTTCGTCCTTTCGCCTCAGGAGATAAGAAAAGGGAACTGACGGCTGTGGTACAGTCAATGATACTTCTTAGAAGGTAGCTAGAGTGAGATAGTGAGGTCTATGTGTTGTATGGTCGGTGTGTGAGAGTAAAATCTTGCTAATGCCTCTGGGTGAGGAAGAGGGGATATTGAGTTATCCTTAAATCTGTGACCTTGGCGAAGGTAGTAGGCTGAGAGGCTGAAAGTATGCGAAGATAGGAGCATACATTTTTATATTGCTATATTCTATTAAAAAAATGTAAAAAGGCTTTGAAAATAAGCCTTTTTATTTTTTGCAAAAATTAACAATAACTAGATTTTTATAAAATGGGTTTTGTCCTGATAAAGATTGAAAGTATTGTTAGTTTTCACAAGGGAATCTATTGTGTTCCTTTATGTAAACTAACAATATGAGTAGAGAATAGAAAAGAGGAAAGATGGATATTTGGATCTACTTAGTAAGAGTTGGAATGCTATTGTCTATGCTTATTTTGTTGATGTTTTCGATTTATTGGATGTTTAGTCATTTGATAATTCTGTTTGTATTTGTATTGTTTGTGGTTTTCTTTTCGATTATCACATGTATGTAAGTAGGAAGTAGAGAGGAAAAGGATTTATGCTGAATGTTTCAATGGGACTTCGTTTGTATCGTGAAATGTATAATAAGTCGAAAGAGGACTTAGCGAAGTATTTAGAGATTCAACCGAAAGCGTATGCTCGATATGAAAGTGGAGAACGTGAACCTAGTCTTGATAAGCTGTATAAGTTAGCTTACCTTTATAACTGTAAGATTGATGATTTTATCAATGTTGAAGAAAGTTTTAGTGTTGATCGAGATGATGTTCTGTCTACTAAAGATTTAGATAATCTAGGTTGTCATCATCAGTTTTCTCATGGATTGGTAATAATGTTGACTAAAGGAAAAAGTTATGAAGAGACTATTCGCTTTAGTGCTGATGATAAGACTAAATATGTTCATAAGAGTGAAGTGAAGCAATTCTTACTTAACCTAGTAGAAAGGATTCAGTAGTAGGAAAGAGGTGTATTAAAATCGAAGAGTATGGTTATAAAGAGGGTCGAGGTTTAAGAACTTATTCAGAAGAATGGATCATAAAAGAGTATAACCGAATTTATAGTCGATTCTGTTGGAATTTGAAAATCTATGCTCATGTAAAAAATGGTGCTGATGTTTATGTATCTTCTAAAAAATGTTGTGATGATTTGTATTATCAGTTGTATGCTGTAGGTCAGTTGACTAGAAGTTATTACAGTAAGATAATTTCTAAGATAGAAAGGACGTATAATCGTTTTAGAGAAGATGGAGTGATTATCGAATTTTAAATGTTATTTTAAATAGGTGTGTTGATTAAGAGTCAGTTTTTGCTGGCTTTTTTATTTTGAGAATGAAGGAGAATTTATGATAGTAGTTATTTATAAACGGTCACGTTCACCATCTAATGAATGAGATCGAAAAAGAAAAAAACATTATTTAAAATAAAAAAAAGAAAAAAGGAGAAAAAATTTAATGTTTAAATCTAATGAATATAAGGCTTACGGTTCAATTCGTAAAATGAAGGTTGGTGGAGCATGTGGAGTTATTTTGGCTCTTTCTATGATGGTTATGATTGCTAATGGAAATGTATCTGCTGATGAAGTTAAGCCTATTACACCTGCAACTACTGAAATTTCTAAACCTGCTGAATCACCTAAAACAGAAGCTAAAGCTGATTCAAAAGTAGAAGCTAAAAAAGAAGAAACTGTTAAACCTGTTGAATCACCAAACTTGGATTCTGCTGTTGAAAAGGCAAAAAGCGTAGGTATTAAAGTAACTGAAAAAGAAAAAGTCGGTTATGATACTGAAGCAGAAGCTAAAGCTGATGAAGATAAGCAAGTTAAAGAAATTGATGAGAAAATTGCTGAGAAAGAGCAAAATATCAAGGAAATTCAAGAAGCTGAAAAAACAAACAGTAAAATCAATGCTGACAATAAGTCTGCTATGGAAAAAGTTGGTTTGAAACATACAGGTGATTATCCAAAAGATAAGAAAACTGTTGATGGTTACAATGAGCAAGCGAAGAAAGAAAATGCAGCTAACGAAGCGAAGTTTAAAAAAGATAAGCTGGAAGCTGAAAAAATCAAGGCAAAAGATAAAGCGATTATGGAAGCTAAAGGCTTAAAATTTACAGGTAACTATGCCCAGGATCAAAAGACTGTTGATGCATGGAATAAGGCTAACGCTGGTAAAGTGATTAAGTCGATTCAAACAGGATTGACTGCAACTGTGAATACTACTTTTGAAGTTATCTCAGGTGGTTCTAAGGCTGTTGCTCCTGATTATACAGCTAACGTTATTCAAGGTTATGCAAGAGATACTAACCTTGACGCAAGCTTTGACAATGTTTTTCTTCTTGATGATAAGAGTGGAACAATTAAAATTAAAGTTAAAAATACTTCTAATGGTGATGTGACCTTAACATTTAGCAATATTACACCATCTGCTGAATCAGGGTTCATTCGTAGTTATGTAGCCTTGTGGGCAGGTGAAGATGGTGGTATTGGATATGGTGTCTTTATCTCTGCTGGTGCTGGTGAAGCTAACGGTGGAGGAGGTGTTGATGGTCAAGGAGGAGGTGGTGCCTCAGGTGCTTACCGTAATGATCGTCAAGGCTGGGTGAAAATGGTAACAGTTGGAGTTTTGACGGATTCTGATAATGTTAGTGAAGTAACAGTAAATGATGTTGATAGCAATCAAGTTATTGATGTGTCTAGCCTAGATGGTGCAAAAGTAACAACTGGTGCTAACATTTCACAAAGTGGTAACTCATTTACTGCGAATGATTCTGCGCAAAGTCAAAGTACAGCAGGAGTGCTTGATTCTAATGGTATTGGTTGGTCATTTGCTAAAGGTCAAAAGATTAATTTTACCTTTATTCACTCAAACACTTCTGATACTTCTTATTCTATTGTAGGTGGTGTCTTTGGTCGTGCTTCTCAAAAAGAAGTTAAGCAAGAGCCTATTTCTATTGAGAAATACAATGATCCAAAATATACTCCAAAACCTTATGTATCAATCAAGCCTTATGTAGCTGTTCCTGAAGAAAAACAGGTGGAAGTGGAATATCATAAGGCTTACGTTAAGGAAGTTCCTGTAACTCCTGAGTCTCCTGAACCACAAAAACCACAAGAGCCTAATAAGCCATCATTACCGAATACTGGTACGGCTTCTAGTATGCTTGGTTATGTTGGTACTGGTATTTTATCAATGCTAGGTTTAGTTGGTGCGAAGCGTAAGAAAGATTAAGAATATGATTTATAGGACGGTAAATAAATAGGAATTATCGTCCTTTTGTTTTTCAAAAAAAGAAAAAATGTAAATAGAAAAGGAAATTAAAAAAATGGCAAAAATTAAAAAACTCCCTGTGGGATTGAATGTGATTGGTACTAAAGTTGTTGTGAGTCCAAAATTTCGTGAAGTAGTGAATGGTTCGTATGATGATTTTGTACCTTTCCGAGAATTTGAGATTTCAGGTGATCAGCAAAGTACGGTGACTATTCGTGTATATGGATTGGCTAATTCTGACGTTCCAAAAACAAGAGGTCTTACATTTGTCAAGTCAGTTTCAGGACTTAATTTGGTGACACGTTTGGTTGGTACAAAAGAAGAGATTCAATTTGAAGCAACTGAATTGCGTTTTGAGAAATAAATTATAGAAAATAGGAGAAAAAATAATGGCTTTTAGTATTCGTAAATTTAATAATGCAGAAATCCCTGTAAATGCAAAAGAATTGCTTGGTAAACTGGTATTTATCAGTTTTATTGAAAACTTTAAGATGGTAGATGGTTCGCCTGTTGATTATCCAACTCATGCAGAAGTTTTCTCGGATAAAATGCAAGAAATTATTCCAATTAAGTTGGAAGAAGGTATTTCTGTAGATGATATTCCTATGATGTCCGAAGTTGAACTTGTTGGTGATGCCACAATTTGGATTTATGAAGATCCATATACAATTTCACGTGGAAATAACGTTTCTGAGGTCAAAGGTCATGCTTTTGCTTTGCGTGCTGAAAATGTTAAGCGTGTAGGTGCTGGTCAACCAAAACAGGAACAGAAGCACGATCAAAAAACTGAGCAAAAGCAGGAACATAAGGGATAATTTCTAAAGGAGAAAAGATATGAGTTTACTTCCAGCGTATCGTGGAATTAAGATTAAGCCTTATATGGTGAATCTAAGGTACTATATCTTTTCTTTTTTCTTTTTGTTGTTTAGTCCTATACTAGCTTTTTTTGTTTATTCAAATTTTGAGAAAATCAAGAATGTAGATATTTTCTCTATTGTTATTTCAGTAGTTATGCTGATGTTAATAATTGGTTTAAGTGTTTATTTGACTTGGTTATCACAAGAAAGAGTATTTTTCTTTCAGAAGATAGAAAGACTTGCTAAACTAGCTTTTTTTCTTAAAGAGAATGGATATACCTATACAAAAAAAGTTAAGACTGAATCAGGAACAGTCGATAAGGTTACATTTCCAACGGTATATTTGAAACAGAATCGGTATGATTTAGAAGTTGCCTTTAAAATGGCAGGAAATAAGTTTCAAGATAAGTTTAAGAAGATTGGTGGTGATTTGGAAACTACATTCTTCATGGACTTTATGGAGGTTCAGGACGATATTAAGTTTAAAACTTATAAGATGGCTTATTCTGCTTTCTTGAATCGAATCAAGGTAACTGATGTTAATTATTCTGATAAAGGTATTCAACTGATGAAAAACCTTTGGTGGAATCCTATTGATGATCCTCATTTGTTGGTGGTAGGTGGTACTGGTGGTGGTAAGACTGTACTGTTAAGGACCTTGATTCGTGCATTGGCAAAAGAGGGTGTAGTTGATATTGGCGATCCAAAACAAGCTGATTTTGTGACAATGGCAGAACAGAAGGCTTTTGAAGGTCGAATTGCTTATAGTGCAGAAGATATAGTAGCTATGATCGAAAGAGGAGTAGATATTATGTTTGCACGATATGCCTATATTCGTCAAAAACGTGCTGAGAATGGCGATAAGGATATGAAGAAGTATTATGAGTACGGTTTAGAGCCTTATTTTTTAGTTTGTGATGAATACAATGCTTTGTGTGCTATGCTTGATTTTCAAACTAGACAGCGTTTGGATAATGTTATGGGTCAATTCTTACTACTTGGAAGGCAAGCTGGCTGTTTTGGAATAATAGCTATGCAGAAGCCTGCTAGAGAAGATTTAGGCTCAAAACTACAAGCGAATATCAATTTCCGAGTTTCTGTTGGTCGATTGGACAAGGTTGGATATGATTTAGCCTTCGGAGAGGTCAATAGGAATAAGGAGTTTAAATATGTTAAATATCTAGCAGGTAAGCGAGTATATGGTCGAGGCTATGCTTGCGTTTATGGAGAAGTAGCAAGGGAGTTTTATTCACCATTACTTGAAAAGAAGTTCTCTTTCTATGATGAGTATGAGAAGATTGAACGACGAGAAAATCCTTTCAATCCTTTGGAAAATCCTGATGTTCAATTATCAGAAGAAGAAAAAGAAAATCTTCAAGCTGAAATGGAAGCACAAGAGGAATTGCAAAAAGGAGAAGTCAAAAAGGCAAGTCCTGAATTGGTTCAGGAGTTGATGTCTAGTAAACAAAAAGAAAGTGGAAATGATTTAGTGAGAACGTTTGCGTTTTCAAAAGAAATTGGTGTGTCTGCTGGTTCGATGAAGAATTTGGTAGATAAGTTAGATGGTGTTTTAGAATTTGAAAAGGAAGATAATGTAGTGTACCTGAATGAGATTCAAAGAAATATCATAAAGGATTTGTTTGAATTGAAACAGAATACAACTCAAAATTGGAGTGAGATTTTGGAAGATTTTCCTTTTGATGAATATGGTTCTAGTTAGTTGTGAGGGGATTTCCCCCTCTTTTTTTGGTTGCTGTGCTAGTTGGTGCAATCCAGCTTGCTAGTAGCTAGTAGCAGGAGCGAGGAAGCGAGTGCGACGAGCGACTGCGTGTACTAGCGTGTACTAGCAGGCTGGATTGTGCGAATTAACCCCCTATGACTAATAGGGGGGTAGAAGATGTGCGTAGAAGCATAAAGCCTTGATAATACTGACTTTTTGGGCTTAAAAAATGCAACACTATTGAAAAGTAAGGAGAAATATGGAATTTGAGAATCTAAACAAGGTACAAAAGATGTACGCTTTTTCAGATCAAGAAATGTCTAACTATTTAGAAATAGATAGAGCGACATTCTATAGGTGGAAAGAAGCTGGTGAGATTCCTGAGTCTTTTCACTCAAAAGTGAATGCGTTGATAGCTTTTAAGGAAGGTGTGCGAGATAGTGGATTTTCCTTGGAAGGGAAAGTTGACTATGTGAAGGTTACATTTAAAACACAAGATTATATAGATGTGATAGCAAAGGTGTTGTGTCTCCAAAACAAGCCATTTCTTGAAGAAGAAAAGGGTGGTTCAGGATATGATACAAAATATACTTTTCAAAATATCAAAATTTTCATCTCAAAGAAAAGAGAAGATATGGGCTGTATGATTGAGTTAAAAGGTCAAGCATGCAGACAGTATGAGTGGTATTTTGAAAATGAGCAGAAGTCAAGCTGGAGGGATTTCTTTATTCGTTGTTTTGAGTATGAACGTGCCATTTCACAAGGTGAAGGGAAATTTATGAATATTCCTCGTCTTGATATAGCGCTGGACGAAAAATATAATGAAGATGGAAATTTTGAACTTGGTAAGCTGGTTGACCTTTGGGATAGTGGTTTGGTTGAAAGTCGATTGACAATGAAGCAGATTGAAGATAATGGTCAATATGGAAAAGCAAAAACGATTTACTTTGGTTCTCGTCAGTCTGCTTATCATTTCTGTTTTTATCAGAAAGATATTGAGCAGGCAAAGAAACTCGGTCTTGATATAGATTTGATTCATTCGTCATTGAAATTCAAAAATCGTTATGAAGTAAGAATGTGTGATGATGTCGCTTTGGACTTTGTAAGAAAATCATTGAATGAAAAAATTGATATGGCTAGACTTGCTGTTTGGGTGATTAACAGTAAGATAAAAGTCTTTGAAAGAATGAATGGCGATAAAGTTCTGAATCGTGAGTGGTATTCTCTTTTAGGTGAAGTTGATAAGATTGGTTTTTCAACCTCACCTGTAGAAACTGGTTTTTTTGATAAACAGTATAGATGGTTGAATGAAAATGTTTCAGGTGTGACTGCTTTAATAAAAAAGTGGGAGAATATCACTGGTGATAATAAACTAAAGAAGATTCTCTTTGATGGAGAAATAAGTGATAAAAATTGGAAAAAATTGGAGCAAGCGAGGGTAGCTTATGAGAAAAATTTACAAGAAAGTAGGTACTGATTCTGTAGTAGTAAATAATAGTAACTTGGTATGTTCAACTGCTCGTGGGTTAAAGTCGGTTAGTCATTATTTACCTACCTTTGAGGGGAATGAAAATTTAACGGTGATACCTATAGAACCTGAGCAAATGTTTTTGCCTTATTTTAGAGACTATGTAATTGACTGGTCAAGAATGCCTGATGAAGTGAATGCGATTCTTGATATGAAGAAAAAGGGAGATTGAAAGTATGCGAGTATTGTTGTCAATTAAGCCGGAGTTTGTAGAAGAAATTATAAAAGGGAGGAAAAAGTTTGAGTATCGGAAAAAGGTTTTTAAGCGTCCAGATGTTTCTTCAATCGTAGTTTATGCAACGAAGCCATATGGTAAAGTAGTTGGAGAATTTGAAATCGAAACTATTTTAGAAGAAAATATTGATAAATTATGGAATGATACCAAACATTTATCTGGTATTTCTGAGGAATTTTTCTATGAATACTTTAAAGATAGAGATAGTGGCTTTGCTATTCAGATTAAAATGTTTAAAGAGTACAAAAGGCATCTTGAATTATCGGAGTTAGATTCTACTGTAAAAATAGCTCCTCAATCATTTTGTTATATAAAATAATAGGCAGATTGAGAGGATAAGTATATGAGAAATGAGGAGAAAGAGCCTGTTGGTAGTTTGGAAGGAAGTAGTTTTAAAGGGTGTATGGGATTTTTAATAGTTTTGTGTATACCGATTGGAACATTGGTAGTACTTTGGGGTTTAATTTCAAAACAATGGAGTTTCTTCGATTTAGTTAAGGACTTTTTTATGTAGGAGTTGTATATGAGTAAGAAAAAAATTACTGATGAAAAATTGAGAAAGTTAGTTTTTTTAATTCCTGCACGGTATTTCTATGAAGGAGTTGTGACAAGTGATATAGCCAGAAATTATCAAGATTATATAGATTTTCAATGTCAAACATATAGAAAAACAAAAAGTCGTAAAGACTGGCAAGAAGTAAAAAGACTTACTAAAGAGTATGAGGAGTTTCTGGCAAACGAAGTAGATATTAAGCGAAAGTTGTTGCTTTTTGGGTTGATGAAACGTGATCAGAAAGAAAGACAAAGTGTGTATTTGTTGCTTGTTAAGAGGTATCATTTAGAAAGATGGGTTTAGAATATGGAGAAATTTCATGAAAAGTTAAAAGTGTTGAGGAAGGAAAAAAGACTTACACAAAAAAGTCTTTCTAATATGTTAAACATATCTCAAGGAGCTTATGCACAGTGGGAAAATGGAAAGCGTGAGCCTAACTTTGAGAAATTAAGTTTGTTAGCTTGTATATTTGATGTTTCTATTGATTTTTTGTTAAGTGAATATTTAGAAATGTCAAAAGAAACCTATTTAAAGTTAAAAGAAGAAAAAAAGAATTTATTTTCAGTCAGACTAAAAGAATTACGTTTACAGCATGGATTTAGTCAAGAAGAATTAGCAGAACAAATTGGTATAAAACAAAATTCTTATAGTGATTGGGAAAATGGTAAGTGTAAACCTAACTATGAAAAATTAGAAAAAATAGCTGATTTTTTTGGTGTTTCGTTGGATTGGTTATTTGGGAGAGAATAGATGAAATTTAAGAAACGTTCGCCTACTTAGTTGCTGGGTAATGGAAAAAAATATAGAGAAAAAATGAGGTATAGAAAATGGCGTTACAAGGAAAAGATAAACAAGTTATCGAATTGTCGAATGAACTTGCTAAAAAATTGAAGGAAAAAGATTTTTCGCAATCTTGGTCACTTGCAGGGGAGTTGAATGGGCTTCTTAAGAATGAAGAAGAATTGACTTTATCTTATCAAGTAATTCAGTGTATTAAAAACGATTTGGCGAGTTATTATGATATGAATAAGGCGTACAATAAAGTTGCAAATCGTGCTTTTGCGATTGGAAGCAATTTGGAGCGTAGTGCTTCAATTTAGTTAAAATGGTGAAGGAAGTCAAGCTTGGCTTCCTTTTTTTTGTGGAAGGAGAAAACATGAGTATTAAAGTTGTATATAACAAATTTTCTGATGTATGTAAATATTACGCTTTTGGGAAAAAACTTCTTGACGAACCTCAGAAAATTATTGATCGCTTAGATGAACACTTTGACGGTGTGGAGTTTTGTCAATTTGATGGTTCCAATCCGGACAATGTGTATATCAATTCATTTACAGAAGTTGATACTGAGGAAGCATTGATTGATTTTGCTAAGATTTTGAATCATGGTGAATATGAGCAGTTAGTCAATGAAGATCGTTTATCTGTTTATGTGGAAGAACATGAAGAAGAAATTACTAGTCGGTTAGAGGATTCCTATGTTTTTCTAGGTCATGAAGGAGATAGCTGGTATTTCTTGCAATAAAGATTAGTTGGTGTTGGATATGGCTTCAAGAGTTTTAATTAAGAATCCAAAGAATTTAAGGCAGGCTTGGTTTAGCTTGCCTTTATATTTTGGAAGATTGTCTCATGTTGGTTTGACTGGCTCTTATGATGAAACTATTGAAATTGTTGATTATGAGGGTTCAGGCTTTATTGGATATGGTTTGTTTACTGTTGCTGACTTGGAACAGTTAAATAAACAAGTAGAAAGTGATTAAGGAAGGATAAGAAATGGAATTAACAGCTTTAATTATGGATAAACGTTCAAAGAAAGTAAAACAATTTTCTTTGCCTGTTGATGTAGAATATGTCGCTTCTGAGTTTGGATATGATAGAGAAGATGTTGCTTTTACTATTCAGTCTATCGAAGAATTGCCTGCTTTGAATTGTGAAGATTTAACCTTGTATTTAGCGAATAGTATTGCTGAAAATGTGGAAGATGTAGATGAAGATTTGGTTCTATCTTTTATTGAATCAGAAAGTTCTGATCTAAAAAAATTAGAAAGTATTGATTTTGATAATTGTACTCTTTACCTTGGAGTAGATACAGATTATGAGTTAGGTTGTCATCTTAAATCTGAGTTTGGATTAGATAGTTTTTCTAGAGATATTTTAGAGCGCTATTTTGACTATGAAAAGTATGGTCGTGATGTTCGTTTGGAAGAAGGTGGTAGCTTTGTAGATAAAGGTTACTTTGTATCAGGATGATAGCGAATATAAGAGTTTTAAGAGAAGGGAATTTTGAATTTCTCTGTGAACTGGATATTATGAAATACAGTCAAGAACAAGTTCTCGAAAGAATGAATGAAAGAGGAATTGATAAAGGTAACTTTTTTGTCTGTGGTATTACGGATTGGGAAGTTGATAAAATCATGTCGCTGGACGAAGTTTATTTGCTTAAGAAAGCGGTATTGGAGTTGTATGATGGTGATGAGTTCGTTGTGAAATTTCAATTACAGCGTTATGTACCTGTAACTCAAATTGTGACTACATATTATAGATTTTGTTCTAAAGATGAAGCGCAAACTTTCTTTGAAGTGACAAAAGGATTGGACTATCAATCTGTTGTCAATTATATCTGTGAGACTGGAAGTTGGGTAATAGCATTTCAGGGATTTGTGGATCAAGGAGAAATTTTAAATACTCCCCAAGGATTTTATAAAAAGGTTAATCTTTGATTTTTGAAGAAAGTAGAAAATAAGGAGTAAAGAAGAAAATTGAGGTAATTTATTTGAAATGATAAGAGGATTTAAAAAAAGAGAAAAAAATCAAGAAAGGTTAAAGAAACTTTCTGATAAGAAAGTATACACTCCTAAGAAAATCAATCAAAAGGGTGCGAATTTAATTTTTGGCTCTTTATTGATTGGTTTTGTAGTTTTTGTGGGTTTTGCTGCAGTTCTATCAATTAAGAATATATCTAAAGTGAAGGAATTTGAAAAGAATCAGATTGCTAAAGTAGATAATAGTGAAATTGATAGACGGTTGGAGCAATTTTTGGATAGTTATGTAAGCTATTATTTCACTTACAAGGCAGGCGAGAAGGATAGTGAAGAAAACGCAAAGCGTTTGAATGAATTCTATGGAACACCGCCTAGTGTTAAAAATCAAGGGCAATCAAAACAAGATATGACTATTGTAAGTGGTCGTTTGCTGATGGCAAAAGATGGAGTTGCGGTTTATGCGGTGACTTATGATACAAAGGTTGATAATAAGGTTCAACGTGTATCAATCGAGTTTTCAATCCCATACGTTGAAAAAGACGGTCGCTATTATGTTGATGGTTTGCCTTGGTTTGCTCCTGTTACAGATTTTAAGAGTCAGGACGTTGACAAAGAAAAGCAATTGGTTTTGACAGCAAATGACGGTCTGAGTGAAAATGACAGAAAGGATTTGGTTGCTTTTATTGAATTGTTCTTCAAGAATTATACAAGCAGTCAATCGAATCTTGATTTAATCTCAAAAAATATCAAAACAATTGGTGGAGCAACTGTTAAAAGCATTGATTATACCTATTTTGTAAAAGGTAGTGATAAAACATTAGCTTATGTGCAAGTTACTTTTGATGTTTTAGGTACAAGTCATAGCGAGAATTTTTCTTTCGAGTTGAGGAAAGATAAAGATAGTTATTTTGTAGATAAAATGAAGCATCAGATTCCATTTGATTATGCAAAGAAAGATAAAAAAGAAAATTAAGGAGAATGAGATAAATGAGTTTTTTTCAGTATTTAGTTGATAAGTTGGGTGTTCCTTTGATTGGATTGTTTGTATTTAGTAAAGCGATTCGAGCTTGGAGGGAAGGAAAGACTTGGGGGATTTTGGTATCCATTTTGACCGGTGCCCTAATTTTATGGTTCTTGTTAAGTCCAGAAGCTGTATTGAAAGCCCCTGCGATTTTATTTAATAAATTTTTAGAAGTTTTCAAGTAAGCCTATGGAAAAAGAAGAGAAACAATTATTTTCGTATAAGCGTGGTTTTGACCAGCCTATATTCGTAAAAGAATTATCGGATAATTTTAGTTTACCTTTTGCGGTTGAGATGTCGACTTTATTGTATTTTTTCTTTTTTACTCCGATTTTCTTTTTTATTTTGATGTCAGTAGGTTTTCTTGAGTGGGGTTGGTGCTTAGTTGTTGGTTCTGCCTTAGGCTGGCAATTGGGGAAAATTCTGACTAATAATAAAATTGATGGTAAAACGATAGTAATTTATCTACGTGATTACATTTTTTATTTTTGGAATCACGGAAGATACGGCAAAAAGTATTATATAAATAAAGGTAAACGATATGTAAAAATAGAAAGGATTTATCGTGGAAATTACAAGTAATTACTGGGATTTTGCGGACAGTTTGATATTGCGTAAAAATGGTGGTGTTTTTGCAGTCTTTGAAGTTCCTAGTGAGGTTTTGGTTACGATAGATAAGAGGGGACGTGAGCGGTTTAAGCAAACCGCTTTTTCAGCTTTTAGTAAACTATCGGTTTATGGTGATTTTGAATTGCATACGATTCCTATTCCAATAGATTTGTATGAGCGATTTGAACTCTTGCGCCAAGATATTGACCAAGATAGCGGTACAGCGCCTTTAGCAAATTTGATGATGGATAGTCTGCAAGAAAAGATTGAAGATGAGATTGAGTTTTTGTTTGAGTACAAGCATTATATCTCTGTTCCATTGAAATCAAACAATATCAGTCCGGATCTAGTTTCGACTTTAAAAGACAGCATGTCTTTCTACAAAAAAGAAACGTTGAAGTTGCTTGGACTGGGTGAATTACCTCCTTTAAATTGGTATGAGGATTGGCAATTAAAAAAGAATGCTTTAAAAAGTGCCTTGCATCAATTGAGAGTTCGTGAAGTTGAAAAAACGGAGTTGGAGTTTTTAGCTCGTTTACAATTCTTACGAGGTCAATTTTATGACAAGGAAACAGAAGTAGATGCAATTAAGAATTGTATCGATAATATCGATGATACAAATATTTATTTTGAAGATCACAAAGTGTTGCGATTGGAGAATAAAGATGATGATAATTTGGTCGCTTGTTTCCCAATTGTAGACTATCCTAAAAATGTATCCTCGATTCATCTACAAGAAGAATTGCAGCTGCTAGATTTTCCTGTAGAAAGTATCTATAAAGTTGCGTTTTCGGCAGATAAGGGTATTTCTTCTTCTAAAAAGAAAGCAAGAAACAAACGTAAAAATTTGGGGAATGTGGTTGCTGAAATTGAGGAAGATGGTGATATTCAACGTTTGGAAGTGTTGGAAGCTCATCAAATGTTAGTTGACTATCAAGAAAAGGTTGAAAGTAAAGAGAAAATGGTTGAATTTCTCCATTTCTTAGTTGTGACTGGTGATGATGAAGATGAGATTGAGGAAAGATATGATATTTTAAGTAAGCTTATAGCTGACTTGGGAGGTTCTCTTGCAAGAGGCTATGCTGATAGATTGTATCTTTTCTACAAAGGTCGCTTCACAGAATTGTTGGATAAAAAACGTGAAAGCTATGTGCAATATACTTCTTTGGAAGGTTTCTGTCAGAATATGTTTTTTGTCACAAAAGAGGTAGGAAACAAGGTTGGTTTTCCAATTGCACGAATAGATAATGAAATTGCGAGCTGGGGAGGTGACTTTGAGGCAGCCTTACAAGCAAGTAATCGTCTAGTCTTTTCAAATTTGCTACAGGCGAATAAAATGGGGATTAAGGATAAGATTACCAATAATCCTCATGTTGCCATTACTGGAGCTACTGGAACTGGAAAATCGTTTTTGATGAAATTGTTGTTTACGTTGAATAGTTTCTTAAAAATCAAGTCGGCTTATATTGATCCTAAAACTGAAGTGAGAAAACAGTATATGAAGATTTTGAAGGAATATGAGGAACAGAATATTCATAAAGAAGTACAAGAGTATATCAAATCTATTCACTTTGTAACCTTGGATATGAAGGAAGATAGAAATATTGGAGTGCTGGATCCATTTGCTTATATTGATGAAAAGACAACGTTGACAGAAATTGCTTCAGTTTTAATCTCAACCGTTTTAGACAAAGAGGATTCTAAGAAATTGAAATCTTATTTGTTGGAAAATATTGACAAGGTCTGGGCTAGAAAGCAAAATGGCGAAACAGTTGGAATGTTACATCTGTTTAAAACTTTTGAAGAAGAAAAAGATAAAGATGTGGCACGAATTGGTCGTTATTTATCAAAAATGGGCGAAAACACTTTGTTGAAATTGTGCTTCTCTGATGGCTCTAATAAGTCTTTGCAGTCGGACAATAAGATTACGGTTTTTGAAATCGCTGGCTTGGACATGCCTAAGACTTCTAAGTATGAGGATATGACAGATACTCAATTAAGAAGTCTTGCGGTTATGTACGGTTTGACGTTTTTCTGTGCTGATTTTGGAGAAAGAGATAGAACACAAGAAACCTTGTTGTATGTGGATGAGGCGTGGCAAATTTCGTTGACGCCTAGTGGTCGCCAATTGCTAGCGAGAATCAAGCGTACAGGTCGTTCGTTTAATAATTTCTTAGTGTTGGCAACTCAGTCTGTGAAAGATGTTTCAACTGAAGATGATGGTACTGGTTTCGGTACAGTTTTTGCCTTTTCAGAAGATAGTGAGACTTCTTCTATTTTGGAACATCTTAAAATCAAAGAAGATGATTTGTCCAAGGCATGGGTTGAAAATCAGACGATGGGTCAATGTATCTTCTCTGACGTTTTTGGTCGAAGAGAAAGAATTACAGTGGATGGTACCATATATGATTCGATAACTCCATTGTTTGAAACTGTCACAACGAATCTGAAGTCTACAGCTTAGCAAAGGAGAAAAGATGAAGAAGAAACTAGCTCTGTTTGTTTTTTTACTTTCTATTTTCTTTCCTTTGTTGGCTTTCGCAGATATAGGAACAGTTTCACTGCCGAATGGTACGCTGTCTGAAACTCCAGCTTTTGTAAGGGATAAATCTTCTTCGACAAGCTCATCTAGTTCTAGTGATGGTTTAACGCTTCCCAATAGCGGTAATACAGGTGCAAGTTCTAGTATTGTTAAGCCTAATCCATCTGAAAATAAAGATTCCTTAGAAAAAATTACTGATGATACATTAAGAAGAAGTTCGGATGTTGTTGGTGCAAATGCCAATCAAGGTGTTGCTGATAGCGTTAAGGAAACTCAAAGAAAGCAAGAAGAAGAAAAGAAAAAGAAGGAAGAGGAAGAAAAAGCCAATACAAAATTAAGTTATGCCAATTTCAAGACAAAAATGAAGCGCTTGACCAGCTATGTCTATTTTGACAAAGGTCTGTTTGGTTTGGGTGAGGTCGGAAATTATTGGATAAATAAAGTCGTTCAAGCTATTTTCTGGTTCTCTAAATTCTTGTTTGGAATCATTGTAAGTCTAGTATCTGCGGTTGAAAAAATGACGGATGTATCGCCATTCTTGAACAAGGTTGTAGAAATGGCAAGTGCTGTTTTCTCTGTTTTGTTTGGAGCAACCACAAAATATATCGCAGGTGTCTTTATGGCTATCTATATTTTATCTGTGTGGGTTAAAGGCGGACAAGTTTTCAAAACGGCTTTGAAACTTGGTTTGGTCTTTGCGCTTGTTGGTGGTTTTTTCACTAAAATTTCAATCAATGGCAGTCCTGAGCGCTATCTTCCCATTCATCTATATAATGTCACGGATGAGATTACAAAAGAATTTCAAACGGAGATTGTGAAAAAGGTGGGAACTGTAGATACGTCGATGGCTGAAAGCTATTTTAACTCAACGATTATCCCTGCTTATAAAAACATGAACTCAAAAAAAGATAGTGAGGGAAATTATTATCTTTCGGAGGAAGACTTCCAAGATTTGACCAACTATCAGGAAGGGAAAGGAAATTTCAAGTTATCGGATAAAGAAATTAAAGCCCTGACCAAAAAGAATGACAAAAACGAAACAGAAGATGTCAAAGGTCAGAATTTGGTTGATGAATGGTCTGATAAGTTCACTTATGCTTTTACCTCGATTTTTGATGTTGTTGTAGTCGGTATTGTGTATCTTTCAATGGGGTTAGGTCGAGTAGTGATTTTGCTTTCTTATGCCCTATTGTTGTTGATTTCACCATTTGCTTTAATTTTAAGTCTTTTCCCACAATTTAGTCATTATTTTAGTGGCATTTCTAAAAAAGGGATCTCCTTCTTGTTGATTTCGTCTGCTATTAGTCTGGCAAGCGTTATTGTTCCGATTATTTATGGAAATATGTCAAGTTACATAGAAGATTTTAGTGGTGGACCTGGTCTTGTAGCAACGTTTTTGAAATGTATTGTGATTTACTGGCTATTTAGGAATAGAGACAACCTTCTATCCTTCCTGAATGGAAAGGGGAATCCTCTTTCTAGTTTGACAAGAGGTCGATTAGGTCGTCTAGGAAATGGGATGAACTTGCAAAGGGCAAAAACATTTGCGACGAAGGTTGGAGATAGAGTTCCTAACCGAGTAAAATCCTTGGCAAGAATCACCAAAAACAATGCTCAAAGATGGGTTGGTGATAAGGCAAAACCGTTGAAAAACTGGAATGAAAATCGTTTGGAGAAAAGAAGCAATCTAGCTAAGATGGAAATTCCACAAAATGATGACTATATGGCTCGTAAGATAAAACGTGCTAAAAAAGTTGAATTGAGGAAGGCACATAGACGAGAAATGCTTGACCGAGCCAAGATGAAAGTTGAGTATTTTAAAAACTATGGAGAAAAGGATGAAAACAAACAAAGAGTAAATAAAGAAAATTACAAGACTTTACAAAATAGAGTCCGTGAAAGCATGTATAGAAAGCAGGAAATTAAAGGCTATACACCAAATGCAAGAAAATTTGAAAATGGTGTATGGAAAGCAACGGCTGATTTGCCATCTTTGAAACGCTTGGAACGCAAAGAAAGAATACGCAAATTACAAAGGAAAAAAGGTAGACTTGGTTTACAAGAAAGGTTAGCTACGTAGATGAAAAAGACTAGACGAACCTTTGCCCTGTTTGGCTTCTTTTTGCCGTTGCTTTCTTTTCTGTTTTTGATGCTTCTTCTTGGTGGACTGATTACGAGTTCTGCTGGTGGTTCGTCAGGTAGTACGACTGGAAAGAGAACACGTTTAACAGCGCAAGAAGTGGCTCAGAAAGCCAATATTTCCGTCGAACGTGCAGAAGATGTCATTAAGATTCTAAACTGGGAACTCTCAAAAGAGAAGTTCACTTTGGAAGGTGCTAGTGGTTCTTTGGCAAATGCAGAAAGAGAAAGTGGTTTTGACCCTAAACTGACGAATCCGTCAGGAGGTGTAGCTGGTTATTTTCAATGGTCAGGCTGGGATGGAAATACAATTAATGGTGATCGATGGGCGAATGCAAGCTCTCGAACGTTAGATAGTACAGTTCAACTAGAATTGATGTCCTATGAGTTGAATCATGGCTATAAAAAAGTAAAAGACTACATGCAAAAAGCAACTGATCCATTTGAAAGTGCCAAGTATTGGTCTGAACATTATGAGGGGGTTTCCTTATCAGACGGACAGACTAAACTAGAAAAACTGGAAAAGGATAGCAAGAAGTGGTATGAAGTCTTTAAGGGCACGATTGAATCGGATGGCTCGTCAAGTGGAAATGCAATAGCTGGTAGCTTAGATATTGCTCCTGGAGCGGTTGCGATGGAGATACCAAACGGCTACTCCATTGACAAGGAAATTACTAAGGAAGGCTATATCACTGAATCCTATCCTTATGGCGAGTGTACCTGGTATGTCTTTAATCGAGCTAAAGAATTTGGAATACAGTTTGATCCATATATGGGTAATGGTCAAGATTGGGCGCATAAGTCAGGATATGAAGTAACGAATACTCCTACGAAGCATTCTGCTGTTAGTTTTCAAGGAAGGCAGGCAGGTGGTCACCCAACTTATGGTCATGTGGCCTTTGTCGAAGATGTAAAAGATGATGGGTCAATATTGATTTCAGAATGTAACTTTGTTCAAAGTGGACAAGGTACTGGAATCACAGATTATCGTGTATTTAGTGCTGAGGAAGCGAAGAATTTTTATTATGTAATTGGAAAATAAAGAAAAGAGGAAAAAATATGAATAAGAAATTTGTAACATTGTTATCTGTGGCTATCTTGAGTTCGGCAACGACGACCTTTGCAGATACACTTTCACTTGGTGGTGATAGTAAGGTCGCAAATGATACGACAAGTATTGTAGCAACTCCATCAACGGAAACAAAACCGACGGAGGAAAAACCGAAGGAAGATAAGTCATCAACGGTTGTGATTGGTGGTGAAAGTGAGAAGCCTATTGATGATAAAGCAGGTGGTATTGTTGTAACACCTACGGAAAAAGAAAAGCCAGCAGAAGCCCCTGCAGAAAAACCAGTGCCTAAAGTGAATGATAATTTGAATTTGGGTGGTGATTCTGAGAAACAGCAGGAGAAGGACAATAAAGGCATTGTGGCTGATTCACCTACTCCATCAGAACAGCCGAAAGAAGAAACACCAAAAGAAGATAAGAAGCCTACTGTAGAAGATACTCCTGAAATTAAGGAGCAGAAACAAAAGGCAGAAGAAATTGTTGGAGTAAAAGAACAAGATACTCCGCAGCCCTTGAATGTCACTAAAGAAGAAATCAAAGAGCAGCCTATTGAAACAAATACAGGTCATACAGTTGTATCTACGAATCAAGGAAAAGTAGTAGTAGAAACAGAAGAAGGTGATTATCAAGAAAAAGAACCTTATGAAATTGGGGCTGTGAAACAGCAAGATGGAACAATCGCTTTGAAAGATAAAGAGGGACAGTTGAAAGTTCTTCCAAATACAGGAACAGCTAGCACAATTTTTACGACTATTTGGGGTTTGATTGGATTGATTGCTACTGTTTGGGGTCGACGTAAATTGAATTAAGGGAGATAGTATGAAAGAGTTGTTTAGAATTTTGAAAGAATCAGATAAGTTGGGGTATAAACTATCTGCAATTTGTGGAGTAAATTGGCTGGTTGGTCAGTTGTTTAAATGGCAATCTTTAGTATTTGAAATGATAGCGAGTGCCGTTCTGATTAAAAAAATATCAGCAATACTTGAAATTAGTTCAAATTATTTAGGATTTTTAATGATTATTTCCATCTTATCTGTTTCTTTTTCAAAATTGCGTTTTGGTGTTGAGAGATTCATTTATTCATTTTTTGGAAGCTTTGTGTTAGTTTCGATTTTTTTAATTGCAGTGGATTTTCCATTTCAAGAGAATGAATTTTCATTATGGATTTTAATGGCTCTTATTAGCGTTGGTATTTATCAGTTTATGAAGTGGTTTCAAACAAAACTATTTCAACGATATTTATTTAAAAATGTCTTAAATAAGGAATATCTTGGAATTAAGAAAATGACGGATCCTTTTCCTCCTGAAATCAATTTCTATGTTGATGCAGGTGAAAGTGATGCAAACCAACGAATGGTTATGATTAATAAACGTGCAGTAAAAGAGACTTATCAAGGAATTGTAGAGTTAAGTTTTTTGAATGTTGAAAGATTTACTGGTATTGCTTATTCTAGAGAAGCATGGAATGGTTTTGAAGCTCCTTTGAAAAAGGGATTTTCTGATGTAGATGAAATGTATCATTTAGTGTTTAGAGTATATCCTTTTGGAAAAGAATTAGATTTTTATTTCAAATTGATTCGATTAGATTTAAGTCGAAGAAAGGCTTTTACAGTGAAAGGTGTTCGTGTAAAAGTGGCAAATACTTAAGGCGGAGTAAAATCTGCCTTTTTTTATGTTAAGGAGTAGAAAATGGATCAAGTAGGTTTATTGAAAATGTATGCTGTAAGATTAGCTAAGAGATTGGGAGATAATCAAAAGTGTTTGGAATTTACAGCTAGTCGTGATACTGGTTATGGGATTGAAACTATGCTAGTTGATGTTAGAAATTATGATCAGTATGTTCGTGTTGTTTATCATTATGAGGGTTGTCATGCTAACCAAAAATTACCAAAAAGAAATTATGCTAGTGTTTCTGTATTGGTTGAGGAATGTTATTCTTTTGATTTTACAAGAGGAGTAGCTTATACGTATTTTCCTGATATAGAAAAATTACTAGAACAGTTATAACATAATTGAAAATGTGGCAAGTCAGGAATGGCTTGCTGTTTTTTGTCGTTTTATGGAGAAAAAAGTGAACATAAAGAAACCAGGATAGGATATAAAATTCGTATTTTGGGTCAAAAAGGTTCAACCAGGTATTCAAAATTTGTTCGGAAATAGGAGAATAAAAATGGAAAAATCATATAATAATTATCCTGATATTTGTGTATCAAAGAAGGATTTAAAAGCAAATTATTTCCCTTCGATTAGTATTAAAACAATTGAAAGGAGATTAGACGAAAGTCAAAAGACGAAAGAATTTAAAGATATATCTTTTAGGACAGGACAAAAAGTATTGATTAATGTGAGAGGATTTTATCTATTTCTTCTGCATAGAGAGAGAGTTAGATATATTTGATTGGGAAAAAATGATATACTATAGTTATTGACTAGAGATATACTCATTTTTAAAAGGAGTATAAAATGTTTTTTAGAGAATTGGAGAATGGAAAATATAGATATTATGAAAAATATTTTGATTTAGAAGAGAATAAGTGGAAACAAGTTTCTATAACTTTGACTTCTAAGACAAGGCAAGCTCAGAAACAAGCAAGAATCTTGCTGGATGAGAAAATAGAAAAAAAGAGGGAGAAAATAGAAAAGAAGAAGGAAGTAGTTAGGGATATTACAGTTAAACAAGCTTACGAAGAATATTTGAAAATTCGTGAAACAGAATTGAAAAGAAGTACGTTTAAGTCTCAGAAATATACTATTATAGGTGAAGTTAGAAAATTAGAAGATTATTTATTGGTGAATGTGACAAGTCGAATAGTTCAGAATATATTGTTAGAATTGCCATGCTCTGCAGAACATAGGAAAAATAAGAAAGTTTTATTAAACTTATTTTTTAAGTATTGCTTAAATGTTGGTTATATAAGTGAGAATCCTATTGATAATGTTGTTTTGCCAAAAAGGAAGAAGAATTTAAAAAAAGTCAGGAAGAAACAGAATAAGTATCTTACTAGAGCAGAAGTAGTTCAGTATCTTAATTTTTTAGAAAAAGAAGAAAAGAATCAACGAGTACGTTTGATTGTTGAATTTATGTATTTGACTGGATTACGTTTTGGAGAAGTTTTGGCTTTGACTCTTGAGGATATTGATTTTGGAAATAAAACACTAGAAGTTAAGCATACATTGCATACGAGCGGAAGTAAAGCAGAAATATTCCTAGATAGTCCAAAAAGTTTAGCTTCTTATAGAGTCATTGGTATTAGCGATAGAGTGTTAGAGATCATAGAAGAATATCTTCTCATTGAAAAAGAAGGGCGATTTATATTTACGAAAAATGGGAATCCTTTTATGATTTTTTCTTTTAATGATTTTTTGAAGAGAAGTTTTAAAAGAAGTGGAATCCAAAAAGAAGAGGATTTTGTATTGACTACTCATGTTTTTAGGCATTCGCATATTAGTTTACTTGCAGAATTGGAAGTTCCAATCAAAGCGATTATGGAACGAGTAGGTCATACGAACGAGAAAATGACTTTGGGAGTTTATACTCATGTTACGGAGCAGATGAAGTTTAATATAACTGAAAAATTGGATAAATTGGACTTGTAAAAGCTAACCAAAAAGTAACCAAGAAATGTCTAAAAATGTCTAAAATAGTCCATAATCTTTGGAGTAAGAATGTAGAAAAAAGCCTTTATGTCTATGATTGACGGTATTTGTCTAGCTTTTATTGAGGGAAATTGGTATAATAGTAGTAATTTAATAGATGGAGTTGAGTTTTGAAGAAAAGCTTTCGTGTAAAAAGAGAGAAAGATTTTAAGGCGATTTTCAAGGACGGAACAAGTTTTGCCAATCGAAAATTTGTTGTCTACCAATTGGAAAACCAGCAAAACCATTTTCGAGTAGGACTGTCCGTCAGCAAAAAGCTGGGGAATGCAGTTACCAGAAATCAAATCAAGAGACGAATCCGGCACATTCTACAAAGTGTAAAAGGGAGTTTAGTAGAGCATGTTGATTTTGTCGTGATTGCCCGAAAAGGGGTGGAAACCTTGGAATATGCAGAGATGGAGAAAAACCTACTCCACGTATTAAAGTTATCAAAGATTTACCAGGAAGGAAATGGGAGTGAAAAAGAAACTACAGTTGACTAGTTTGTTGGGCCTGTCCTTGTTTATCATGACAGCCTGTGCAACAAATGGTACAGCTAGCGATATAACAGCAGATTCGACAGACTTTTGGAGCAAATTCGTCTATTTTTTTGCTGAAATTATCCGCTTTTTGTCCTTTGATATTAGTATCGGAGTGGGGATTATTCTCTTCACGATTTTGATCCGGACGATTTTATTGCCGGTCTTTCAGACACAGATGGTTGCCTCTAGAAAAATGCAAGAGGCTCAACCGCGCATCAAGGCTTTGCGAGAGAAATACCCAGGTCGTGATATGGAAAGTAGAACCAAGCTAGACCAGGAGATGCGTAAGGTTTATAAAGAGTTAGGAATCAAACATTCATCCTCTCTCTGGCCAATTTTAATACAAATGCCGGTTCTCTTGGCGCTCTTTCAAGCCTTGAGTCGAGTAGACTTTTTGAAAACAGGTCACTTTTTATGGATTAATTTGGGAGGAGTAGATACAAGTTTTGTCCTTCCGATTTTGGCGGCAGTCTTTACCTTCTTGAGTAGCTGGTTATCGAATAAAGCTTTGTCCGAAAAAAGTGGAGCTACGACAGGGATGATGTATGGTATGCCTGTATTGATCTTTGTTTTTGCCATCTCCGCCCCAAGTGGTGTAGCCTTGTACTGGGCCGTATCCAATGCTTACCAAGTTCTGCAAACCTATTTTTTGAACAATCCTTTCAAGATTATTGCTGAAAGAGAAGCAGTGGCGCAAGCAGAAAAAGATTTAGAAGGCAAGAAGAGAAGAGCTTTGAAAAAAGCACAGAAAAAGAAAAAATAAGGAGGAATCTGGTAATGGTATTATTTACAGGTTCAACGGTTGAAGAAGCAATCCAAAAAGGATTGAAAGAATTAGACATTCCAAGAATGAAGGCCCACATCAAGGTCGTTTCAAAAGAGAAAAAAGGATTCTTAGGCTTGTTTGGTAAGAAGCCGGCTCAAGTTGATATCGAAGCGATTAGTGAAACGACAGTGATCAAAGCCAATCAGCAGGCCATTAAAGGGGTTCCAAAAGAAGTCAATGAAAAAAATGAACCCGTGAAAACAGTAAGTGAAGCAACTGTTGATTTGGGGCATGTAGTTGAAGCGATTAAGAAGATTGAAGAAGAAGGTCAAGGTGTTTCTGAAGAGGTCAAGGCTGAAATCCTGAAAAATGAAAAACATGCCAGCACGATTTTGGAAGAAACAGGTCATATTTCAATTTTAAATGATTTGGAACCAGAGGATACTGCCGAGGAAGTGGAATCTGCTCCAGAAAAAGAAACTGAAACGCAGGAAGCAACAAGCCAATCTTTGGAAGATTTAGGCTTGAAAGTAGAACCAAGTTATGACATCGAACAAGTGGCAACTGAAGTAGCTAACTACGTTCAAACCATTGTAGATGATATGGATGTTGAAGGGACGATTTCAAGTGACTACAATCGCCGCACCATCAATCTTCAAATTGACACGAATGAACCAGGCCGTATTATCGGCTATCACGGAAAAGTCTTGAAAGCTCTTCAACTATTGGCGCAAAATTACCTTTATAATCGCTATTCAAGAACTTTCTACATTACGATTAACGTCAATGATTATGTTGAACACCGTGCAGAAGTCTTGCAAACCTACGCTCAAAAATTAGCGAATCGCGTTTTGGAGGAAGGTCGTAGCCAGCAAACAGATCCAATGTCGAATAGCGAACGCAAGATTATCCATCGCATTATTTCACGCATGGATGGAGTGACCAGTTATTCTGAGGGTGATGAGCCAAATCGCTATGTTGTCGTAGATACAGAATAAACAAAATCAGGCTTGACCTGATTTTTTGCTAGAAAAAAGGAGAAAAGACCGATGATGGAAACCATCAGAAACTATCTATCTTACGCGGGGATCCAGTATCGTAATCCAGATAAGTCTGGAGATGAGCGAGAGAAGATGCTGGAATTGCGCCACAAAGGCCAGGAGGCTCGTAAGGCTTTTACAAATCTGGCCAAGGACTTCCAAGCAAGTCATCCAGAATGGCAACTTCAACAGACTAGTCAGTGGATGAATCAAGCGCAGCGCTTGCGACCGCATTTCTGGGCCTATCTACAGAGAGAGGGGCAGGTAACAGAACCCATGTTGGCGCTGCGTTTGTATGGGAAACCCTCAGATTTTGGGATTTCCTTAGAAGTCAGCTTCATTGAGCGCAAGAAAGATGAACAGACTTTAGACAAGCAAGCCAAGGTTTTAGAACTTCCAGTGGTAGAAGGAATTTATTATCTAGTCTACTCAAATGGGGAAAGTCATAAGGTGGAGGCTACTGAGGAGAACCGTCGCACTTTACGCGAGAAGGTACGCAATCAGGAAATCCGTAAAGTTTTGGTAAAGTCGGATGTTTCTTTTATTGAAAATCAAACATTAGCAGAGATTTTAGAAAAATTAGAAGAAACTTATACTCGCCTACTTCCTTACTATGAGGTGACGAGGAAGTAAAATTTCTCAAAAATATCATAAATCGTTCAGTCCAAGAGTGAACAGTCCGCTGTGTAATTCTTGGTCTTTTTGTTTGTGTTTTCAAAATATATAATAAAGTTACAAAAACAATTCAAATAAAGGAGAACAGTTATGGAAGTCATTTCAAGTGTTCTAAATTGGTTTTCTAGCAATATTTTGCAGAATCCCGCATTTTTCGTGGGTCTCTTGGTACTAATTGGGTATGCGCTTTTGAAAAAGCCAGCTCATGAAGTCTTTTCAGGATTTGTAAAAGCGACAGTTGGTTATATGTTGCTGAACGTTGGTGCGGGAGGCTTGGTTACCACTTTCCGTCCGATCTTGGCAGCGCTCAACTTTAAATTTCAAATTGGTGCGGCAGTTATCGACCCTTACTTTGGACTAGCAGCCGCAAATAACAAAATTGCAGCTGAGTTTCCTGATTTTGTCGGAACTGCAACAACAGCCCTTTTGATCGGTTTCGGGGTCAATATTCTGCTAGTGGCTTTCCGTAAACTCACCAAAGTGAGAACTCTCTTTATCACAGGGCATATCATGGTGCAACAAGCAGCAACTGTTTCTCTTATGGTTCTCTTCTTGGTTCCACAATTGCGCAATGCTTACGGTACAGCGGCTATCGGAATTATCTGTGGACTTTACTGGGCAATTAGCTCAAACATGACTGTTGAAGCAACTCAACGTTTGACTGGTGGGGGTGGCTTTGCGATTGGTCACCAACAACAATTTGCTATTTGGTTTGTAGATAAAATCGCAGGACGTTTTGGTAAGAAGGAAGAAAGTCTAGACAATATTAAATTGCCTAAATTCCTCTCTATCTTTCATGATACAGTAGTTGCCTCTGCGACCTTGATGCTGGTCTTCTTTGGTGCTATTCTCTTGATCTTGGGACCAGAAATCATGTCAAATAAAGAAGTAATCACTTCAGGAACCTTGTTCAATCCTGCTAAGCAAGACTTCTTCATGTATATTATCCAAACAGCCTTCACCTTCTCAGTTTACTTGTTTATCTTGATGCAAGGTGTCCGCATGTTCGTATCTGAGTTGACAAATGCCTTCCAAGGTATCTCAAGTAAGCTTTTGCCAGGTTCATTCCCAGCGGTGGACGTTGCAGCTTCTTATGGATTTGGCTCTCCAAACGCTGTTTTGTCAGGTTTTGCCTTTGGTTTGATTGGTCAATTGATTACAATCGTTCTACTCATCGTCTTCAAAAATCCTATCCTTATCATCACAGGATTTGTACCGGTATTCTTTGATAATGCAGCTATCGCCGTTTACGCTGATAAACGTGGTGGTTGGAAAGCGGCAGTTATCTTGTCCTTTATCTCAGGTGTACTTCAAGTTGCCCTTGGTGCTCTTTGCGTAGCCCTTCTCGACTTGGCGGCTTATGGTGGTTACCATGGAAATATCGACTTTGAATTCCCATGGCTTGGATTTGGCTACATCTTCAAATACCTTGGTATTATTGGTTATGTGCTTGTTTGCCTCTTCTTGCTTGTCATTCCTCAAATTCAATTTGCCAAAGCTAAAGATAAAGAAAAATACTATAACGGCGAAGTACAAGAAGAAGCTTAGAATTTAGAAAAGGAGAAATAAAATGGTTAAAGTATTAGCAGCATGTGGAAATGGTATGGGTTCATCAATGGTTATCAAGATGAAGGTGGAAAATGCGCTCCGCAAGCTAAACCAAACAGACTTTACAGTAAACTCATGCAGTGTCGGCGAAGCTAAAAGTTTGGCAGCTGGCTATGATATCGTTATCGCCTCTCTTCACCTGATCCAAGAATTGGAAGGGAGAACAAATGGGAAGTTAATTGGGCTTGACAACTTGATGGATGATAAAGAAATCACTGAAAAACTCAGTCAGGCACTATAGAAGGTTGGAGGGGGCTGGACAGAAACTGTGAAGACTGGGTTCTGTCCTAGTCCCTCTTTACATAAAGGAGGCAACTATGAATTTAAAACAGGCTTTGATTGAAAATAATTCAATTCGATTGGGACTTGAGGCGGCTGATTGGAAAGAAGCAGTTAAGTTAGCGGTGGAACCCTTGATTGAAAGTGGCGCAATTTTACCAGAGTACTATGATGCGATTATTGAGTCAACAGAAGAATATGGTCCCTACTATATTTTAATGCCAGGGATGGCTATGCCCCATGCTAGGCCAGAGGCAGGTGTTCAGCGGGATGCTTTTTCACTGATTACCTTGCAAAAATCAGTTGTTTTTTCAGATGGAAAAGAAGTATCCGTCTTACTAGCTTTGGCTGCGACAAGCTCAAAGATTCATACAAGTGTAGCGATTCCACAAATTATTGCCTTGTTTGAGTTGGAAGATTCCATTGCCCGCTTACAAGGATGCCAGAGCAAAGAAGAAGTTTTGGATATGATTGAAGAATCAAAAAATAGTCCATACCTCGAAGGCTTGGACTTGGAAAGCTAAAAAGGAGTAGGAAGATGACAAAAAGAATACCAAATTTACAAGTTGCACTAGACCATTCAGATTTGCAAGGCGCCATTAAGGCTGCTGTAGCTGTTGGTCATGAAGTGGATATCATCGAAGCTGGTACTGTTTGCCTACTTCAAGTAGGGAGCGAATTAGTAGAAGTCTTGCGTAGCCTTTTCCCAGATAAGATCATCGTTGCAGACACCAAGTGTGCGGATGCTGGTGGAACGGTTGCCAAGAATAATGCTGTACGTGGAGCGGACTGGATGACTTGTATCTGCTGTGCAACCATTCCGACTATGGAAGCTGCTCTTAAAGCCATCACAGCTGAACGTGGAGATAGAGGTGAAATCCAAATCGAACTTTATGGAGACTGGACTTTTGAACAGGCTCAACTCTGGCTTGATGCGGGAATTTCCCAAGCAATCTATCACCAATCTCGTGATGCCCTGCTTGCTGGGGAAACTTGGGGCGAAAAAGATCTAAACAAGGTCAAAAAATTGATTGATATGGGCTTCCGTGTGTCTGTTACGGGAGGACTGGATGTGGACACACTCAAACTCTTTGAAGGAGTGGATGTCTTTACCTTTATCGCAGGTCGCGGAATTACCGAGGCAGCAGATCCAGCAGGCGCAGCACGTGCCTTTAAGGACGAAATCAAACGAATTTGGGGGTAATCTATGGCACGTCCAATTGGAATCTATGAAAAAGCTACACCCAAGCATTTTACTTGGTTGGAACGCTTGAATTTTGCAAAAGAATTGAGCTTCGACTTTGTTGAAATGTCGATTGACGAGCGTGATGAACGTTTGGCTCGTCTTGATTGGAGCAAGGAAGAACGATTGGAAATCGTGAAAGCCATCTATGAAACAGGAATCCGAATTCCGTCCATCTGTTTTTCAGGTCATCGTCGCTATCCAATGGGTTCAAACGATCCAGTTCTAGAAGAAAAATCGCTGGAACTGATGAAAAAATGTATCGAACTAGCTCAGGATTTGGGAGTTCGTACGATTCAGTTAGCTGGTTATGACGTTTATTATGAGGAAAAGTCCCCTCAAACACGTGAACGTTTCATCAAAAACCTCAGACAAGCTTGTGTCTGGGCGGAGGAAGCTCAGGTCATCTTAGCTATTGAAATTATGGATGATCCTTTTATTAATAGCATTGAAAAGTACTTGGCTGTTGAAAAAGAGATTGATTCACCTTATCTTTTTGTTTATCCAGATATTGGTAATGTCTCAGCTTGGCATAATGACGTTTACAGTGAATTTTATATCGGGCACCATGCCCTTGCAGCCCTCCACCTCAAGGATACCTATCCCGTGACCGAAACTTCAAA
The DNA here is from genome assembly GCF_026782235.1 of Streptococcus oralis. Taxonomy (GTDB): domain Bacteria; phylum Bacillota; class Bacilli; order Lactobacillales; family Streptococcaceae; genus Streptococcus; species Streptococcus oralis_CC. Next base: position 52,343 of record NZ_JAKUWE010000001.1, read on the forward strand.
AGGACAATTCCGAGATGTTCCTTTTGGAACTGGCTGCGTCAACTGGGAAGCAGCTTTTGATATTTTGAAAAAGACCAACTATAATGGTCCTTTCCTAATCGAGATGTGGTCTGAAAACTGTGAAACAGTAGAAGAAACCAAAGTGGCTATCAAAGAAGCACAAGATTTCCTCTACCCATTAATAAAGAAAGCGGGTTTGATGTAAGATGAATCAAGTAATCAATGATATGAGAAAGCGTGTCTGCGAAGCTAATCAATCTCTTCCTAAACACGGCTTGGTTAAATTCACATGGGGCAATGTCTCAGAAGTGAATCGTGAGCTAGGCGTGATTGTTATCAAGCCATCGGGAGTAGATTATGATAAATTGACTCCTGAAAACATGGTGGTGACAGATTTGGATGGGAAGGTACTTGAAGGTGATTTGAGACCATCTTCCGACCTACCAACTCACGTGGAATTATATAAAGCTTGGCCTACCATTGGTAGTGTGGTTCATACTCACTCGACAGAAGCAGTGGGTTGGGCACAGGCGGGACGTGATATTCCATTTTATGGGACCACACATGCCGACTATTTTTATGGACCAATTCCTTGTGCTCGTAGCTTGACTCAGGATGAAGTTGAAGTAGCGTATGAAAAGGATACAGGTTTGGTCATTCTGGAAGAATTTGAACGTCGCGGTCTCAATCCGGTTGAAGTACCAGGGATTGTCGTTCGCAACCACGGTCCATTCACATGGGGCAAGAACCCTGAAAATGCAGTTTACCATTCAGTGGTTCTCGAAGAAGTTTCCAAGATGAACCGTTTCACAGAGCAAATCAATCCAAGAGTTGAACCTGCACCACAGCACATATTGGAAAAACATTACCAAAGAAAGCATGGACCAAATGCCTACTATGGTCAAAAATAAAAAACGGGCAATTGAAAAGAGGCTTGGAGGTATCTAGGCCTCGCTTTTGCAATAAACCTGAAAAGCAAACGAGCCCAATGATAAATATTATCATTGAAATATTTTTATTAAAGTGCTATGATAGGGAGACTGTTTGATTGATTGGTCCCGAATAATAGGAGGATAAGATGGTATTAGATAAAACGAGTTGTGAGCTATTGATGTACCTCCTGGATCAAGAATCTCCCAAAACGATTATGACCATTTCCAAAGATTTGGGTCAATCAAGGAGAAAGGTCTATTATCACGTTGATAAAATTAATGATGCATTGGGCAATCCTGAACACCACCTTGTTAGCCTTCCTCGTATTGGTATCTACTTAACGGAGGAGCAGAGACTTGCTTGTCAGCAACTTTTATCCGAAGTTGACTCCTACGATTATGTGATGAGCGGGGAAGAACGCATGCAGATGATGTTATTTTGGATTGGAATTTCCAAAGAACGCATCACTGTCGAAAAACTGATGGAATTAACAGAAGTTTCGCGGAACACCGTTTTGAATGATCTCAATACCATCCGTTACCAGTTAAGCCTAGAACAGTATCAGGTAACCCTGCAAGTAAGTAAATCACAAGGTTATTATCTTAGCGCCCACCCCTTAAATAAAATTCAGCATCTTCAATCGCTCTTATACCATATCTTTATGGAAGGAAATGGAGCTTTTGTTACCATTCTTGAAGATAAGATAAAGGATAGATTCCAAGGAGAGTTGCTTTTGTCTAGACAAATGCATCAATTTCTCAAGGAGCAAGTCCCTCTGGTTGAACAGGATTTAGGGAAAAAAATAAATCATCATGAAGTGACCTTTATGTTGCGAGTGCTTCCTTATCTGCTTTTAAGTTGTGATAATATCACGCGTCATCAAGAAAAGCATCAGGATATTGATCAAGATTTTTCCTTGATTCGTAAGAGAATAGAGTACAGAGTATCTGAAAGGCTGAGTGAGCGCCTTTTTGAGACATTTGAAATTTCTTTATCGGAACTCGAAATTTCTCTGTTGGCCATTCTCCTTTTATCCTATAGAAAGGATAGAGACGTCCATGCGGAAAGCGAAGACTTTCACCAGCTGAAAGTCACTTTAGAGGAATTTATTTGGCATTTTGAATCACAAACCAAGATGGAAATCGAAAACAAGGAAGACTTGTTACGTAACCTGCTGATTCACTGTAAGGCTTTGTTGTTTAGAAAGACCTATGGCATCTTTTCTAAAAATCCTCTTACTAAGCAAATCCGTTCCAAGTACAGCGAGCTCTTTATCATCACCAAAAAATGTGCCGAGATTTTGGAGGAAGCCTGGCTTGTACGCTTGACGGACGATGAGATTGCTTATCTGACGATTCACGTTGGTGGATTTTTGAAATACACTCCATCCTCGCAGAATGCCACCAAAAAAATTTATCTGGTTTGTGACGAAGGAGTAGGGGTTTCTAAACTGTTGCTCAAACAATGTCGTTTCTATCTTCCCAACGAACAAATCGGGGCAGTTTTCACAACAGAACAGTTTAAAAGTGTTGAGGATATTGCCTTGGTGGATTTGGTGATTACAACAAATGATGAACTAGAGAGTCGCTTCCCTGTCTTAAAGGTCAATCCTATCTTGGAGGCAGAGGATATCTTGCGTATAGTTGATTATCTGAAAAACAAGGTTTTTCGAAAAGACGGCAGAAGTTTCAGCGAAAATTTATCAACCATTATTTCAACTTATATACCGGATAAGCGTGCCGCAACGAAACTGCAGCAGGAGATTCAAAGTCTGATAAATCAAGAATTACTTATCCAGTCCTTTTTTGAAGAGTTATAACATGACAGTCCAATGATGAACACAAACCTGTGTTTTTCTTGGTCTTTTTTAATTTTCGGGCGGGTGTTATACTAAGTATGAAATGAAAACTTGAACAAAAAATGGAGGATGTCATAATGCCAAACGTAAAAGAAATTACAAGAGAATCATGGATTCTAGCGACTTTCCCAGAATGGGGAACATGGCTCAACGAAGAAATTGAAGAAGAAGTCGTTCCTGAAGGCAATTTTGCTATGTGGTGGCTAGGCAACTGTGGAACTTGGATTAAGACACCTGGTGGTGCTAACGTTGTGATGGACCTTTGGTCAAATCGCGGAAAATCTACTAAAAAAGTTAAAGATATGGTCCGTGGGCACCAAATGGCTAACATGGCAGGTGTACGTAAATTGCAACCAAACTTGCGTGTTCAACCGATGGTCATTGACCCATTTGCAATCAATGAGTTAGACTACTACTTGGTTTCCCACTTCCATAGCGATCATATTGATCCTTATACAGCCGCAGCTATTTTGAATAATCCAAAATTGGAACATGTTAAATTCATCGGACCTTACCATTGCGGACTTATCTGGGAAGGCTGGGGAGTGCCAAAAGAACGCATTATTGTAGTTAAACCAGGTGACACCATTGAACTCAAAGACATGAAGATTCATGCTGTGGAATCTTTTGACCGTACTTGCTTGGTAACTTTGCCAGTCAACGGTGCTGATGAAACAGGTGGAGAATTGGCAGGTTTGACTGTTACTGATGAAGAGATGGCTCAAAAAGCTGTTAACTATATTTTTGAAACACCAGGTGGTACTATTTATCACGGTGCAGACTCTCACTTCTCAAACTACTTTGCGAAACACGGAAAAGACTTTAAGATTGATGTTGCTTTGAACAACTATGGTGAAAACCCAGTTGGTATCCAAGACAAGATGACTTCAATTGATCTTCTTCGTATGGCAGAAAATCTGCGTGCTAAAGTCATTATCCCAGTTCACTATGACATCTGGTCAAACTTTATGGCTTCAACCAATGAAATTTTAGAACTATGGAAGATGAGAAAAGACCGTTTGCAGTACAACTTCCATCCATTTATCTGGGAAGTAGGAGGTAAGTACACTTATCCTCAAGATCAGCACCTAGTAGAATACCATCACCCACGTGGATTTGATGATTGCTTCGAGCAAGATTCGAATATCCAATTCAAAGCTTTGCTATAAAAACTGTTCAAATGATGTAAATTATTATCTGGAGGTTATCCGTATGTTGCACTATACGGATAATTTTCATATAATAGTAAAATAGGATGTGTGATTTATTAATCACCTCAAAGAGAAAGGAAATTCTATGTCAAATCTATCTGTTAATGCAATTCGTTTTCTAGGTATTGACGCCATCAACAAAGCAAACTCAGGTCACCCAGGGGTGGTTATGGGGGCTGCTCCAATGGCCTATAGCCTCTTTACAAAACAACTTCGTATCAATCCAGCCCAACCAAATTGGATTAACCGCGACCGCTTTATTCTTTCAGCAGGACACGGATCTATGCTTCTCTATGCCCTTCTTCACCTTTCTGGTTTTGAAGATGTCAGCATGGATGAAATCAAGAGCTTCCGCCAATGGGGTTCCAAAACACCTGGTCACCCAGAATTTGGTCATACAGCAGGGGTTGACGCGACAACTGGTCCTCTAGGTCAAGGGATCTCTACTGCTACTGGTTTTGCCCAAGCAGAACGTTTCCTTGCAGCGAAGTATAACCGCGAAGGCTTCAATATCTTTGACCACTATACTTATGTGATCTGTGGAGATGGAGACTTGATGGAAGGTGTCTCAAGTGAGGCGGCTTCATATGCAGGCTTGCAAAAACTTGACAAGTTGGTGGTTCTTTATGATTCAAATGACATTAACTTGGATGGTGAGACAAAGGATTCCTTTACTGAAAGTGTTCGTGATCGCTACAATGCCTACGGCTGGCATACAGCCTTGGTTGAAGATGGAACAGACTTGGAAGCAATCCATGCGGCTATCGAAGCAGCTAAGGCTTCAGGCAAACCATCTTTGATTGAAGTGAAGACTGTTATTGGATACGGTTCTCCAAATAAACAAGGAACGAATGCGGTACACGGTGCTCCTCTTGGAGCAGACGAAACTGTAGCAACACGCCAAGCCCTTGGTTGGGACTATGAACCATTTGAAATTCCAGAGCAAGTTTATGCTGATTTCAAAGAAAATGTTGCAGACCGTGGCGCATCAGCTTATCAAGCTTGGACTAAATTAGTTGCTGACTATAAAGAGGCTCATCCAGAACTGGCTGCAGAAGTAGAAGCCATTATCGACGGACGTGATCCAGTTGAGGTGACTCCAGCAGACTTCCCAGCTCTAGAAAACGGCTTCTCTCAAGCAACTCGTAATTCAAGTCAAGATGCTTTGAACGTTGTGGCAGCTAAGTTGCCAACCTTCCTAGGTGGATCAGCTGACCTAGCTCACTCAAACATGACTTATATCAAAACGGATGGACTTCAAGACGACGCTAATCGCTTGAACCGCAACATTCAGTTTGGTGTTCGTGAATTTGCAATGGGAACGATCTTGAACGGGATGGCCCTTCATGGTGGACTTCGTGTATACGGTGGTACTTTCTTCGTCTTTTCTGACTATGTGAAAGCAGCTGTTCGCTTGTCAGCCTTGCAAGGACTTCCTGTGACTTATGTCTTTACTCACGATTCAATTGCAGTTGGTGAAGATGGTCCAACTCACGAACCAGTTGAACACTTAGCAGGTCTCCGTGCTATGCCAAATCTCAATGTTTTCCGCCCAGCAGATGCGCGTGAAACTCAAGCGGCTTGGTACCTTGCAGTGACAAGCGAGAAAACACCAACTGCCCTTGTCTTGACACGCCAAAACTTGACTGTTGAAGAGAGAACAGACTTCGACAAGGTTGCGAAAGGTGCCTATGTTGTCTATGAAAATGCGGCAGACTTTGATACAATCTTGATTGCGACAGGTTCAGAGGTCAATCTAGCTGTCGCAGCTGCCAAAGAATTAGCTAGTCAAGGCGAAAAAGTCCGCGTAGTCAGCATGCCATCTACAGATGTCTTTGATAAACAAGATGCAGCGTACAAGGAAGAAATCCTTCCAAATGCAATTCGCCGTCGTGTTGCAGTCGAAATGGGTGCAACTCAAAACTGGTACAAATATGTTGGCCTTGATGGTGCAGTTCTCGGTATTGATACTTTCGGAGCATCTGCCCCAGCACCAAAAGTATTGGCAGCGTACGGATTTACGGTAGAAAATCTAGTCAAAGTCGTTCAAAACTTGAAATAATCACAAAAATCAGAGTGAAAACTCTGATTTTTTATAACCATAAAAACAAGGTACAACCTTGTAAAAGTAGCTGAAATTTGATATAGTAGTCCTATGTAAAATACAAAGGAGAAAATAATGAATCCAAATATTACTTTTTTAATCATGCTTGTAGGTATGATGGCCTTGATGTTCTTTATGCAACGTTCTCAAAAGAAACAAGCTCAAAAGCGTATGGAAAGCTTAAATAAACTTCAAAAAGGCTATGAAGTTATTACAATTGGCGGCCTTTACGGAACAGTGGATGAAGTAGACACTGAGAAGAGAACAATCGTACTTGATGTAGATGGCGTTTATTTGACTTTTGAATTGGCTGCTATCAAGACAGTGTTGCCACTCAAAGAAGCTGTGACACCAGAAGGAACAGTTGTTGACGAAGGCGGAGCAATCGAAGAATAAAACGGGACCTGTCACTCCCGTTTTTCTATGAAGTGAGAGGAAAAGGGATGAGAAAAATAGTATTTGTTTGCCTAGGAAATATCTGCCGTAGCCCCATGGCAGAGTTTGTGATGAAATCCATGACGAGCGATTACCAGATTGAGAGTCGTGCCACGTCATCATGGGAACATGGCAATCCGATTCATAAGGGAACGCAAGGAATTTTCCAGCAATATCGGATCCCGTATGACAAAGACAAAACATCACTCCAGATTCGTAGAGAAGATTTTGAGTCATTTGATTATATTATCGGTATGGATGCTTCAAACGTTTCAGATCTGCGTCAAATGTGTCCTCAGAAATTGCAGTATAAGATCTACCCTTTTGCATCTGAAAGTGTTCCAGATCCTTGGTATACAGGAGATTTTGAGGAAACCTATGCTCGCATCACAAGTGGATGTCAAAGCTGGCTAGATCGATTAGAAAATGAGAGTGACAATGGAAAAGCTTAAACAAATCTATGAAAAGTATAGAGTTTACCTAACTCGCCCTAGGCTAGAGTTCATTGCAGTAGTCGTAATTGCACTCTGTGCCCTTTCAGTATTTCTACTAAATACACCTAAAAAGGGTGCCCTGACACTTGATGGCGGTGCCCTTGTTTATGATGGTACCCTGGTACGAGGAAAAATGAATGGCCAAGGAACTCTGACCTTTGAAAATGGAGACCAATATACAGGTGATTTCAATAATGGAGCCTTTAATGGAAAAGGGACTTTTCAATCAAAAGATGGCTGGAAATACGAAGGGGATTTTGTAAATGGTCAGGCTGAAGGTCAAGGGAAGTTGACTACAGAGCAAGAAGTTGTTTATGAAGGGACCTTTAAACAAGGCGTTTTTCAGCAAAAACAGTAGTCTCCAAGTTAGGAGACTATTTTCAAAACCAAAAAAGAAAACGCTTTCTTGTCTCGAATTCGATAAATAACTATCAACTAGAAAAACTTTGTGAAATAAAAAAATTTTTTCCATAATTTCACAATCATCCAAGCAAAACTCTATTGCATAGCTATATTGAGAAAAAAATCACAAACTTAGAAAAATTCTTTGTGAAATACTTATGAAACTGTTTACAAAGCATAAAAAAAGAGTTATAATGAACTTGTGAAAAAATTAACAAAGGATAACATCCTTAAAGGCTATGGAGGATAATATGGCTGATAAAAAAACAGTAACACCAGAGGAAAAACAACTTGCTGCTGAAAAGCATGTCGACGGTCTCGTGAAAAAAGCCTTGGTTGCGCTTGATGAAATGCGCAAGTTGAACCAAGAGCAAGTTGACTACATCGTAGCAAAAGCGTCTGTTGCAGCACTTGATGCGCACGGTATCCTTGCACAACACGCAGTTGAAGAAACTGGTCGTGGTGTATTTGAAGATAAGGCGACAAAAAACCTATTTGCTTGTGAACACGTAGTGAACAATATGCGTGGAGTTAAAACAGCTGGAGTTATCGAAGATGATCCAATTACAGGTTTGACGAAGATTGCAGAGCCAGTCGGAGTTATTTGTGGTATCACTCCAACAACAAACCCAACTTCAACAGCGATTTTCAAATCATTGATTGCTTTGAAGACACGTAACCCAATTGTTTTCGCCTTCCACCCATCAGCTCAAGAATCTTCTGCTCATGCTGCACAAATCGTTCGTGATGCAGCCATCGCAGCCGGTGCACCTGAAAACTGTGTTCAATGGATTACAGAGCCATCTATGGAAGCAACTGGGGCACTTATGAACCACGAAGGTGTTGCGACTATCCTCGCAACTGGTGGGAATGCTATGGTTAAAGCTGCATACTCATGTGGGAAACCAGCTCTTGGGGTAGGTGCCGGAAACGTTCCTGCCTACGTAGAAAAATCTGCTGACCTTCGTCAAGCTGCTCATGACATCGTGATGTCTAAATCATTTGATAATGGGATGGTCTGTGCATCAGAACAAGCGGTTATCATTGATAAAGAAGTGTATGACAAATTTGTAGAAGAATTCAAATCATACCATACTTACTTTGTCAACAAGAAAGAAAAAGCGCTTTTGGAAGAATTCTGTTTTGGTGCAAAAGCTAACAGCAAGAACTGCGCTGGTGCAAAATTGAACCCAAATATTGTTGGTAAACCAGCAGCATGGATTGCTGAGCAAGCAGGATTCAAAGTACCAGAAGGTACAAATATCTTGGCTGCTGAATGTGCAGAAGTTGGAATTAAAGAACCATTGACTCGTGAAAAATTATCACCTGTTATTGCAGTTTTGAAAGCTGAAGATACTGAAGATGGACTTAAAAAAGCTCGTCAAATGGTTGAATTTAATGGTCTAGGACACTCAGCTGCTATCCATACAAAAGACGAAGCTCTTGCAAAACGTTTCGGTACGGAAATAAAGGCAATGCGTATTATCTGGAACTCTCCATCTACCTTTGGTGGTATCGGTGATGTATACAACGCCTTCATTCCATCATTAACACTTGGATGTGGTTCATATGGACACAACTCAGTTGGTGATAACGTATCCGCTATCAACCTTCTTAACATCAAGAAAGTAGGAAAACGTAGAAATAATATGCAATGGTTTAAAGTTCCTTCAAAAATCTACTTCGAACGTAACTCAATCCAATACCTTCAAACTTGCGAAGGTATCGAACGTGTCATGATTGTTACCGATAAATCAATTGAAAAACTCGGTTTTGTACAACGTGTGATTGACCAATTGAATCTTCGTAAAAACAAAGTCACGATTCAAGTCTTCTCAGATGTTGAACCAGATCCAGATATCACAACAGTTCGTCGTGGTGTTGAAGTAATGCGTTCGTTTGAACCAGACACTATCATTGCCCTTGGTGGTGGTTCACCAATGGATGCAGCTAAAGGTATGTGGATGTTCTATGAACAGCCAGACGTTGACTTCGGTGACCTCGTTCAAAAATTCATGGATATCCGCAAACGTGCCTTCAAATTCCCATCACTTGGTAAGAAAGCACAGTATATTGGTATTCCAACAACATCTGGTACAGGTTCAGAAGTAACACCGTTTGCAGTTATCTCTGACAAGGCAAACAACCGGAAATACCCAATCACTGACTACGCTTTGACACCAACCATTGCAATTGTTGACCCTGCTTTGGTAGAATCTGTTCCAGCATTTATTGCTGCTGACACAGGTATGGATGTCTTGACACACGCAACTGAAGCTTATACTTCTAACTTTGCCAATGACTATACAGATGGTATTGCTCTTCAAACCATCAAGTTAGTCTTCAAATACTTGGAAAAATCTGTAAAAACAGCTGACCCAGAAGCCCGTGAAAAGATGCATAATGCCTCTACAATGGCTGGTATGGCCTTCGCCAATGCCTTCCTTGGAATGAGTCACTCAATGGCGCATAAGATTGGTGCTGTTCACCACACCATTCACGGACGTACAAATGCTATTTTACTTCCTTATGTTATCCGTTATAATGGAACTCGTCCATCTAAAACTACAACATGGCCTAAGTACAATTACTGGAAAGCTGATGAAAAATTCCAAGATATCGCTCGTATGCTAGGTCTTCCTTGCTCAACACCAGAAGAAGCGGTTGAAGCTTATGCCAAAGCAGTTTACGATCTTGGTGAAGCAGTTGGAATCACAATGAACTTCAAAGGCTTTGGTATCGATGAAAAAACTTGGAAAGACAGCTTGCATGAGATTGCCTTACTTGCTTACGAAGATCAATGTTCACCTGCTAACCCACGCTTGCCAATGGTAGCTGACATGGAAGAAATCATGGCAGATGCTTACTATGGCTATGCAGAACGACCAGGACGTCGTAAATAATCGTTTATCAGCCTAGAGGCAGGAGAAATCCTGTCTCTTTTTTGTGAACTCAGATAGACCTGGAATTAAGGTTGAGTGTGGAACTGGAGATAATATACGAACATTATAAAAGATTGTAGGGATATATTTAAAAATTAAAGAATAAGTGAGTGAAAAAGAGTGGAAAAGTAGAAAAGCAAGAGAGAAAATCAACGCCCGTACTTGCAATTCAACTCAAATAGTTATATAATAGGTTTGTTGAAAGGTGATTTGTAGTGATTCAAGTTACTCTTTTCACAATAAAATTTTCATGATTTTCATAAGGAGGAAATCACTAATGGTAGTTAAAGTTGGTATTAACGGTTTCGGACGTATCGGTCGTCTTGCTTTCCGCCGTATCCAAAATGTAGAAGGTGTTGAAGTTACTCGTATCAACGACCTTACAGATCCAGTGATGCTTGCACACTTGTTGAAATACGACACAACTCAAGGTCGTTTCGACGGTACTGTAGAAGTTAAAGAAGGTGGATTCGAAGTTAACGGTAAATTCGTTAAAGTTTCTGCTGAACGTGATCCAGAGCAAATCGACTGGGCTAACGACGGTGTAGAAATCGTTCTTGAAGCAACTGGTTTCTTTGCTACTAAAGCAGCTGCTGAAAAACACTTGCACGCTGGTGGTGCTAAGAAAGTTGTTATCACTGCTCCTGGTGGATCAGATGTTAAAACAGTTGTATTTAACACTAACCATGACATTCTTGATGGTACTGAAACAGTTATCTCAGGTGCTTCATGTACTACAAACTGTTTGGCTCCAATGGCTAAAGCTCTTCATGACAACTTCGGTATCGTTGAAGGTTTGATGACTACTATCCACGCTTACACTGGTGACCAAATGGTTCTTGATGGACCACACCGTAAAGGTGACCTTCGCCGTGCTCGTGCTGCTGCAGCTAACATCGTTCCTAACTCAACTGGTGCTGCTAAAGCAATCGGTTTGGTTATCCCTGAATTGAACGGTAAATTGGACGGAGCTGCTCAACGTGTTCCTGTTCCAACAGGTTCTGTAACTGAATTGGTAGCAGTTCTTGATAAGAACGTTACTGTTGATGAAGTAAACGCAGCTATGAAAGCAGCTTCTAACGAATCATACGGTTACACTGAAGATCCAATCGTATCTTCTGATATCGTAGGTATGTCATTCGGTTCATTGTTTGACGCAACTCAAACTAAAGTTCTTGACGTTGACGGTAAACAATTGGTTAAAGTTGTTTCATGGTATGACAACGAAATGTCTTACACTTCACAACTTGTTCGTACTCTTGAATACTTTGCAAAAATCGCTAAATAATTCTTGAGTCGATAAAAAAGCAAGGCTTTCTGGCCTTGCTTTTTTATATATAAGAATAGATGATAATGTCATCCATTCTTTTTTAATTCTTTTTCAAAAGTATCCGATAGAACAGTGAAACTCAATTTTTCTAAGGTGAGTGGATGGGTAAAAGAAAGGCGAAAGGCATGAAGCATAAGCCGACTTGTTTTTGATTTACTATTATAGAGAGGGTCGCCCAAGATAGGATGCTTGTGATGAGAGAGGTGAACACGAATCTGATGCGTTCGACCGGTCTTTAGCTTGCAACGAACCAGAGAAGTCTTATTTGGGAATTGCTTTAATCGACTGATATGTGTTTCAGCGTATTGCCCATTTTTGGGATCTACTACTCGTTTTCTGCGATCATGACGATCACGCCCGATTTTATCTTGGAAGATAAGTTCTTTATTCCCTATGTGCCCCTCTACGAGTGCCCAATACTCACGAACGATTTCCTTTTTCTCCAACAAACGATTGAGAATAGGAAGGATAAAAGGATTTTTGGCAAAAAGCACTAAACCGCTTGTTTCCATATCCAGACGATGAACAACATAGCAAGTTTGACCAACGTAGGCAGAGACATGGTTGAGAAGGGCAATTTCATCTGGTTGATTACCGTGTGTTTTCGTGCCTTCGGGTTTGTTGACGATAATGAGATGTTGGTCTTGGTAAATCTCCTGAACAAGGTCTGGGTTGCCCAAAAGGATTTTCTTTGTGGGATAATCTTCCTCGTCAAAAGTCAATTGACAAATATCCCCTGGCTTCACCATCTCGTTCCAGTGAACTTCTTCGTGGTTAATTAAGATGTTCTTCTTTATTCTCAAAAAATGGCGGATTTTTCTAGGGATGAGGAGTTGCTCCTCTAGGAATTGTTTGACCGTCATTTGAGGCAGGGATTCGGGTAATGTAAATGTGAATTGCATACAGATATTGTAACAAAAAAAGCCCTATTTGGATAGGTAGTAGCTAAATTCTTGAGTTCCCATGGTGAAGATGATAAAATAAACGCATGAAATTAGATAAATTATTTGAGAAGTTTCTTTCTCTCTTTAAAAAAGAAACGAGTGAATCGGCGGAGTCGGATTCTACTAGTATGCGTCGTTCTCGGAGCGATAGAAAAAAATTGTCACAAGTAGGGCCAATTCGGAAATTTTGGCGTCGTTATCATCTGACAAAGATTGTCATCATTTTAGGGTTAAGCGCTGGCTTACTTGTGGGAACCTACCTATTTGCGATAGCCAAGTCTACCAATGTCAATGACTTACAAAATGCCTTGAAAACGCGAACTCTGATTTTTGACCGCGAAGAAAAAGAGGCAGGAGCTCTATCCGGTCAAAAGGGAACCTATGTTGAGCTGGCAGATATCAGCAAAGACTTGCAGAATGCTGTCGTCGCGACAGAGGACCGTTCCTTCTATAAAAATGATGGGATTAACTACGGTCGTTTCTTTCTAGCCATCCTTACAGCAGGCCGTTCTGGAGGGGGGTCCACCATCACTCAACAGTTGGCGAAAAATGCCTATCTTTCCCAGGACCAGACAGTTGAACGGAAGGCCAAGGAGTTTTTCCTTGCCTTAGAGTTGACAAAGAAATACAGCAAGGAGCAAATCCTTACTATGTACCTCAATAACGCCTATTTTGGAAATGGGGTGTGGGGTGTTGAAGATGCAAGTAAGAAATATTTCGGTGTATCGGCTTCACAACTAACGCTTGATCAGGCGGCAACTCTAGCAGGGATGCTCAAGGGGCCAGAATTGTATAATCCATTAAATTCTGTTGAAACTTCAACCAACCGTAGGGATACTGTTTTGCAAAATATGGTTGCAGCGGGTTATATTGATAAAAATCAAGAGACCGAAGCAGCTGGAGCAGATATGGCTTCTCAACTGCAAGATAAGTATGAAGGGAAGATTTCGGATTATCGTTACCCGTCTTATTTTGATGCAGTTGTCAACGAAGCAGTTTCCAAGTACAATCTCACAGAAGAGGAAATTGTCAACAACGGCTATCGAATCTATACAGAACTTGACCAAAACTACCAAGCCAACATGCAGGTTGTTTACGAAAATACCTCACTATTTCCAAAGGCAGAAGACGGAACACATGCTGAATCAGGTAGTGTTGCTTTAGAGCCTAAAACAGGTGGGGTGCGTAGCGTTGTTGGTAGTGTAGCTGGCGATGACAAACCAGGCTTCCGCAATTTCAACTATGCCACTCAGTCTAAGCGTAGCCCAGGCTCAACTATCAAACCTTTAGTGGTTTATACGCCTGCAGTAGAAGCAGGATGGGCCTTAAACAAGCAACTGGATAATCATACGATGCAGTACGATAGTTATCAAGTGGACAATTATGCAGGGATTAAGACTTCTCCTGAAGTACCTATGTATCAGGCTTTGGCGGAATCACTCAATTTACCGGCAGTTGCGACTGTAAATGCATTAGGTATTGACAAAGCTTTTGACGCTGGGGAGAGATTTGGCCTGAATATGGAAAATGTTGATCGAGTTCTTGGAGTCGCTCTCGGTGGAGGTGTAGAGACGAATCCCCTCCAGATGGCACAAGCCTATGCAACCTTTGCTAATGAAGGTCTGATGCCTGAAGCGCATTTTATCACTCGTATTGAAAATGCCAGTGGTCAGGTCATCAAGAGTCATAAAAATTCTCAAAAACGAGTGATTGATAAGTCGGTAGCCGATAAAATGACCAGTATGATGCTAGGAACATTTACCAATGGTACAGGAATTAGTTCGTCGCCAACAGATTATGTTATGGCTGGAAAGACAGGTACTACTGAGGCCGCTTTTAATTCAGTATATACTAGTGACCAGTGGGTGATTGGTTATACTCCAGATGTGGTAATTACCCACTGGCTCGGTTTCCCAACGACGGATGAGAACCATTATCTAGCAGGTTCGACCTCAAATGGAGCAGCCCACGTCTTTAGAAGTATGGCTAATACCATTTTGCCTTACACTCCAGGTAGCACTTTTACAGTTGAGAATGCTTATAAACAAAATGGGATTGAACCAGAAAATACGAAAAAGCAAGTTGTTGAAAATGAGACAAACCAGTCTGAGGACCCGATAGGAGATATTCGTAGTCGCGCACAAAATCTTGTAGATGAAGCAGGACGTGCGATTTCAGAAGCTAAGATAAAAGAAAAAGCCCAGACAATATGGGACTCAATCCTTAATCTATTTCGTTAAGAGGCTTGTCAAAGCCTAGGTTTCTTGTTATAATAGATAAGATGGAGGCGTTATGGCACTAAAAAAAGCAAGCCTAGCTTGTGCAGTTTGTGGTTCAAGGAATTACTCAATCAAAATTAGTGGGAACCCCAAGCCAACACGACTAGAAGTAAATAAATTTTGTAAACATTGTGGAAAATATACGACACATAGAGAAACGAGATAGGAGAGAACGATGGGTTTTATTAAGGATATTTTTAAACTTCTTAAAGAAACAACGTGGCCAACTCGCAAGGAAAGCTGGAGAGATTTTCGCTCTATTATGGAATACACAGCCTTCTTTGTGGTCATCATTTACATTTTTGACCAGTTGATTGTTTCAGGTTTGATTCGATTTATTAACATTTTTTAGAAGAAAGGCGGAGAAGTTCTGCTAACTTCCTTCTATATGTATGAAAGGAAATATCATGGATAGTTTTGACAAGGGATGGTTTGTTCTACAAACTTATTCTGGCTATGAAAATAAGGTAAAAGAAAATCTATTGCAACGTGCGCAAACGTATAACATGTTGGATAATATTCTACGCGTTGAGATTCCAACACAAACCGTGCAAGTTGAGAAAAATGGAAAGAAAAAAGAAATTGAAGAGAATCGCTTTCCGGGTTATGTCCTTGTAGAAATGGTCATGACCGATGAAGCGTGGTTCGTTGTTCGAAACACACCGAACGTAACAGGATTCGTCGGGTCTCACGGTAACAGATCAAAACCAACTCCGCTATTGGAACAAGAAATCCGTGATATTCTGGTTTCAATGGGACAAACTGTTCAAGAGTTTGATATTGACGTTGAAGTTGGTCAGACTGTCCGCATCATTGATGGCGCTTTTGCAGACTACACAGGTAAAATTACTGAAATTGATAACAATAAAGTGAAGATGATTATCTCTATGTTTGGTAATGATACGATTGCAGAAGTAAACCTAAACCAAATTGCAGAATTATAACCCCAGAGAGGCCTTGCCTCTCTTTTTATGTGCCGTTGAGGGAGGAAGAAGTATAGAATAGAGGAAATGGGCCCATGGGATCGTGCATTTTGCTAAACTAAATGCAGAAAGGAGAGGTCTATGAATCTGAAGGAACTATACGAAGAAACGAAGGGCATTGTCCATAAGTGTCGCAAAGATTATCATTTGCATCTGTGGGAGAAAGAGGACTGGGACCAGGAAGGCATGTTATGTCTGTATGAGCTGGTGAGTCGCAACCCAGAGTTACTAGAGGGCGAGCACCATCAACTATATGTTTGCTTTAAAACAAAATTTAGAAATCGTATTCTAGATTACATCCGTAAACAGGAAAGCCACAAGCGACGTTTTGACAAAGAACCCTATGAAGAGGTGAGTGAGATTAGCCATCGTCTAGGAGAAAAAGGACTCAGACTGGACGATTATTATCTCTTTCACGAACTTCTAAAGAATTACAAATCAAAGCAGAGTATGGAAAAACAAGAGTTAATAGACCGTCTCATGGGAGGAGAAGTCTTTAGAGGACGTAAAGCTCTCCTGAGAGAACTTTCCCTTATCTTTTCAGAATTTCGGTAAAGAGGTAAAAAAGATCTTGACAAAGTAGGAAAAGTAGGTATAATAGAAAGAGTTGAAAAGCTCAAGGTCCGTTGGTCAAGGGGTTAAGACACC
>NZ_JAKUWE010000005.1:0-145892 GCF_026782235.1 Streptococcus oralis
CCCCTGTGAGATATGGAAGTCGCTTAGCTTTTATCCGCCATAGCTCAGTTGGTAGTAGCGCATGACTGTTAATCATGATGTCGTAGGTTCGAGTCCTACTGGCGGAGTACTGACAAAAACGTTCATTGAATGTTTTTTTATTGCTCTTTGTCAACTGTAGTGGGTTGAAGAAAAGCTAAGATCTAGAAAGGACAAATTTTATCCTTTCTTTTTTGATGTTCAGGGCGATAAAATCGCTTATCACTCAATTTACGACTATCCTGCTGGATGAGCTTCCAGTAACGTTTGATGGCCTTGTATTCATGGGATTTTCTATCGAATTGGTTCATGATTTGAACATGCAAACGAATCATAGCACGACTGAGATGTTGTACAATGTGAAATCGGTCGAGAACGATTTTAGCGTTAGGAAAAAGTTTTCTGGCAATATCGTAGTAGGGGCTAAACATATCCATCGTAATGATTTTTACCTGACAACGAACAGCTCGCTTGTAGCGAAGAAAGTGATTTTGGATGATAGCTTGTGTTCTTCCTTCAAGAACAGTGATGATGTCGAGCTTTTCAAAATCTTGTGCAATGAAACTCATCTTGCCCTTAGTGAAGGCATACTCATCCCAGGACATAATCTCTGGAAGATGAGAAAAATTATGCTTAAAACGGAAGTCATTGAGCTTGCGAATGACAGTTGAAGTTGAAATGGCCAACTGATGAGCAACATCAGTCATAGAAGTCTTTTTAATCAACTTCTGAGCAATTTTTTGGTTGATGATACGAGGGATTTGGTGATTTTTCTTGACGAGAGATGTTTCAGTGACCATCATTTTCGAACAATGATAGCACTTAAAACGACGCTTTTTAAGGAGGATTCTGGTAGGCATACCAGTCGTTTCGAGGTAAGGAATTTTAGAAGGCTTTTGAAAATCATATTTCTTCATTTGACTTCCGCAATTAGAACAAGATGGGGCATCGTAATCCAGTTTAGCGATGATTTCTTTGTGTGTACAGCTATTAACAACATCCATAATTTGGATATTAGGGCCTTTAATATCGAGTAGTTTTGTGATAAAATGTGATGGTTCCATATGATTCTTTCTAATGATGGTTTGGTCGCTTTTCATTATAGGTCTTATGGGACTTTTTTTCTACACAAATCAGGCTCCATAATATCCATAGGGGATTTACCCACTACAAATATTATAGAGCCTGATTTATAAGTGGAGTAGACAGTTGAAAATCTAAATCTTAGTTTTTGTACCTATAATTACATCTTTATTTTATTTTTAGATCGTTTAGCTTTAAATTCTTCTTTTACAGGATTTGAAGCTTTTTTAGTTCCTTTTTTTGTTAGACTAGTGTTACTAATAAGAAAGGGAATTTTTATATGCTTCAGAAATTTTATGATCGAGCATTTGTTTTTTTGAAACTAGTTGAACAAGAATATGCCTCTTTAGGCCAGAGTTGTGCTGAGTGGGAATCACTTCATCTTCGGTTTTTACTATATTATTTAATCCGATTTAAAATAAAAAGTGATAGGGACTTTTCACTATATCACTTTAAAACAGCTTATCGCCTATATCTAGATAAATTACTGCAAGGTGGTACAACTCTCATCTAATAAGAAACTCATAAATCATATATCACGAACAATAATCTGTATTGATTTTATATTTTTTAGGATTTTGTTTAATTTTTAAGGTTTTGAATTTTGTTATTTACAGAAATTCCAAATCTTTTCTACTGTTTCTTCTTGATAAAAAAGTGTTTTTTTCTTATAATAAGTTGTAAGATATAATTGCGGGTGAAATTCCTGCCATGTATATGAGAAAGGACGAGCTCCTAGTAGCTCAGACGAATTTTATTATGACTTCAGTTGTTGTTGTAGGTACCCAATGGGGCGATGAAGGTAAAGGAAAAATTACAGATTTTCTTTCAGCCAATGCGGAAGTGATTGCTCGTTACCAAGGTGGTGATAATGCAGGTCACACCATTGTTATTGATGGTAAAAAGTTTAAGTTGCACTTGATTCCATCTGGAATTTTCTTCCCTGAAAAAATTTCAGTTATTGGAAATGGTATGGTTGTAAACCCTAAATCTCTTGTGAAAGAGTTGAGCTATCTTCATGATGAAGGTGTGACAACTGATAACTTGCGTATTTCTGATCGTGCGCATGTTATTTTGCCTTACCACATTGAGTTGGATCGCTTGCAGGAAGAAGCTAAGGGTGATAATAAGATTGGTACTACAATAAAGGGAATTGGTCCAGCATATATGGACAAAGCTGCTCGTGTTGGAATTCGTATTGCGGATCTTTTGGATAAAGAGATTTTTCGTGAGCGTTTGGAACGCAATCTTGCGGAAAAGAATCGTCTGTTTGAAAAATTGTATGATAGTGAACCTATTTCATTCGATGATGTTTTTGAAGAATATTATGAATACGGGCAACAAATCAAGCAATACGTGACAGATACTTCTGTTATCTTGAACGATGCGCTTGATAATGGCAAACGTGTGCTGTTTGAAGGTGCACAAGGTGTTATGTTGGATATTGACCAAGGGACTTATCCATTTGTTACTTCTTCAAACCCTGTCGCTGGTGGTGTGACAATTGGGTCTGGTGTTGGTCCAAGTAAGATTGACAAGGTTGTAGGTGTATGTAAAGCCTATACGAGTCGTGTAGGTGACGGACCTTTCCCAACGGAATTATTTGATGAAGTGGGAGATCGCATCCGCGAAGTAGGTTATGAATACGGTACAACAACTGGCCGTCCACGTCGTGTGGGTTGGTTTGACTCAGTTGTGATGCGTCATAGTCGTCGTGTATCTGGTATTACCAATCTTTCATTGAACTCTATCGATGTTTTGAGTGGTTTGGATACTGTGAAAATATGTGTGGCCTATGATCTTGATGGTCAACGTATTGATTACTATCCTGCTAGTCTTGAGCAGTTGAAACGTTGCAAACCTATCTACGAAGAATTGCCAGGTTGGTCAGAAGATATCACTGGAGTCCGTAATTTAGAAGACCTTCCTGAGAATGCACGTAACTATGTTCGTCGTGTAAGCGAGTTGGTTGGGGTTCGTATTTCTACTTTCTCAGTAGGTCCTGATCGTGAACAAACTAATATTTTAGAAAGTGTTTGGTCATAGGAGATTTTTAAGATTAGTTTAAGACAGGTTGGGTATACTATAGACAGTTACAAGAAGACCTCCTAACTTGTTGTAACAAATATCCTAAACTTTTCTTTTTCATAATAATCTCCCTATTAAGTCACCGCATTCGGTGGCTTTTTTTGTCTTGAGAATCATGATATAATAATAAAATCGACAAGTAGGAAAAGAGAAAAACGATGAATTATACAGTTGAAGAAAAAGAAAGCTTTATGAGAGAGGCTTTGAGAGAGGCTGAGATTGCCTTAGAACACGATGAAATTCCAATTGGTTGTGTGATTGTCAAGGATGGAGAAATCATTAGTAGGGGGCATAATGCGCGTGAGGAGTTGCAACGGGCGGTTATGCATGCAGAAATCATGGCTATAGAGAATGCGAATGTGAGTGAGGAGAGTTGGCGCCTGCTCGATTGTACGCTTTTTGTGACCATTGAACCTTGTGTCATGTGTAGCGGGGCGATTGGGCTTGCCCGTATTCCAAACGTAGTCTACGGGGCTAAAAATCAGAAATTTGGTGCAGCTGGGAGCTTGTACGATATTTTGACAGATGAGCGTCTCAATCATCGTGTAGAGGTGGAAACGGGAATTTTGGAAAATGACTGTGCAGCGATTATGCAGGACTTTTTCCGAAATCGACGGAAAAAATAATTTCTCTTTAAAAACAGAAGGGAATGTGGTATAATAAACAGTGGAGCAACAGTTCTGCGTGAAGCGGGTCAGGGGAGGAATCCAGCAGCCCTAAGCGATGTGAATTGTGTGCTCTTTTTTCGTGCTTTTTCCGAATAAATAAGATAGAATAATCTAGAATAAATGATAATAGAAAAGAGAAAAATATGAAAATTCGTGGTTTTGAATTGGTTTCGAACTTTACAGATAAAAATTTGCTACCTAAGCGTGAGACAGTGCATGCAGCGGGTTACGACTTAAAGGTCGCTGTGCGTACGGTTATTGCGCCAGGAGAGATTGTATTAGTTCCGACAGGTGTTAAGGCCTATATGCAACCGACAGAAGTGCTTTATCTTTATGACCGTTCATCAAACCCTCGTAAGAAGGGCTTGGTCTTGATTAACTCTGTGGGTGTCATTGATGGGGATTATTATGGAAATCCTGGAAATGAGGGGCATATTTTTGCTCAGATGAAGAATATCACAGACCAAGAGGTTGTTCTTGAAGTTGGGGAACGTGTGGTTCAGGCTGTCTTTGCTCCTTTCTTAATTGCGGATGGAGATGCTGCTGATGGCGTGCGAACTGGTGGATTTGGATCGACAGGGCACTAGAATGAAGATTATCTTTATACGTCACGGGGAGCCAGATTATAGTATGCTTGATAAACTTGAAAATCCGCAACTCTATAGTGGTTTTGGTCGTGATTTAGCACCATTGACAGGAAAAGGTCGCAGTCTGGCAAAAGAAGTTGCTAAAACTGCATGTTTTGGAAAGGCAGAGATTATTATTTCATCGTCTGTGACGAGGGCTTTAGAAACAGCCCATTATATAGCAGTTGAAACAGGATTGGACTTGATTGTGGAGCCGTTTTTTCATGAGTGGCGTCCAGACATAGATGGCACTAACTCTGATTTAACTAGTGTATTGGTAGCTCATGAATATTATCTAAAACATCAAGGAGCTTTATCTGAAGATTCTCCTTATCGCTATGAAACTGATCTAGAGATGCGTCATCGTTTTTTAAGAGCTTTGGAAAAATATAAAAAATATAAAACTATTATCATTGTAACTCACGGAATGCTCATGCGCCAATTTGTACCAGACGAGAAGATTAATTTTTGCCAAGTGATTGAATGTGAGATAGAAATTTAGAAAGAGGTTTATCATCGCAAAGAAAAAAGCGACATTTGTGTGTCAAAATTGTGAATATAATTCACCTAAGTATCTAGGACGCTGTCCAAACTGTGGAGCTTGGTCTTCTTTTGTCGAGAAAGTTGAGGTTTCTGAGGTCAAGAATGCGCGTGTGTCCTTGACAGGTGAGAAAACCAAGCCCATGAAACTGGCTGAGGTGACTTCCATCAATGTCAATCGAACCAAGACGGAGATGGAGGAATTTAACCGTGTACTTGGAGGCGGAGTGGTTCCAGGAAGTCTTGTCCTCATCGGTGGGGATCCAGGAATCGGGAAATCAACCCTTCTTTTACAAGTTTCAACCCAGTTGTCTCAAGTGGGTACGGTTCTCTACGTCAGTGGGGAGGAGTCTGCCCAGCAAATCAAGCTACGAGCAGAGCGCTTGGGAGATATTGATAGCGAGTTTTATCTCTATGCAGAGACCAATATGCAGAGCGTTCGAGCTGAGGTGGAGCGCATCCAACCAGACTTTCTCATTATCGACTCCATCCAGACTATTATGTCTCCTGAGATTTCAGGGGTACAGGGGTCTGTTTCTCAGGTGCGTGAGGTGACAGCTGAGCTCATGCAGCTGGCCAAGACCAATAACATTGCTATCTTTATCGTAGGACATGTGACCAAGGAAGGTACTCTGGCTGGTCCGCGTATGTTGGAGCATATGGTGGATACAGTGCTTTACTTTGAAGGGGAACGTCACCATACCTTTCGTATCTTGAGAGCAGTCAAAAACCGTTTTGGTTCCACTAATGAGATTGGCATCTTTGAGATGCAGTCGGGCGGATTGGTTGAGGTACTCAATCCGAGTCAAGTTTTCCTAGAGGAGCGCTTGGATGGAGCCACTGGCTCATCAATCGTTGTGACCATGGAAGGGACGCGTCCGATTTTGGCTGAGGTTCAGGCTTTGGTGACACCGACCATGTTTGGAAATGCCAAGCGTACGACCACAGGACTTGATTTTAATCGTGCGAGTCTGATTATGGCTGTTTTGGAAAAACGGGCAGGTCTTCTCTTGCAAAATCAGGATGCCTATCTCAAATCTGCTGGCGGTGTTAAATTGGATGAACCTGCCATTGACTTGGCCGTTGCTGTTGCCATTGCTTCTAGTTACAAAGATAAGCCAACCAATCCTCAGGAATGTTTTGTAGGAGAATTGGGCTTGACAGGAGAGATTCGGCGTGTGAATCGTATCGAACAACGTATCAATGAAGCGGCAAAACTGGGTTTTACCAAGATTTATGTACCCAAGAATTCCTTGACAGGAATCACTCCACCAAAGGAAATTGAAGTCATTGGTGTGACAACGATTCAGGAGGTTTTGAAAAAGGTCTTTGCATAATCCGTGACAAATCTTCTTAAAAATGATAAGATAGGAGAAATATTTGGCTATCAAATTTTCAAGGAGGGAATCGTGTCGTATTTTGAACAGTTTATGCAAGCCAATCAGGCTTATGTTGCCCTACATGGGCAGTTAAATCTACCAATCAAACCCAAAACAAGAGTGGCTATTGTGACCTGCATGGACTCACGTCTGCACGTTGCGCAAACTCTAGGTTTGGCACTTGGAGATGCTCATATCTTGCGGAATGCGGGTGGTCGAGTAACTGAAGACATGATTCGTTCACTGGTGATTTCCCAGCAACAAATGGGGACTAGAGAGATTGTAGTGCTTCACCATACAGACTGTGGAGCTCAAACCTTTCAAAATGAAAGTTTTCATGAACAGTTGAAACACGAGCTCGGAGTTGATGTGTCTGATCAAGATTTTTTACCATTCCAGGATGTGGAAGAGAGTGTGAGAGAGGATATGCAGTTGCTTCGAGAATCTCCACTGATTCCTGATGATGTGGTTATTTCAGGTGCTGTCTATGATGTGGATACAGGAAGTATGAGAGAAGTATACTAACTTTGTCTCGAAAAAATTTCATCCTAGCATAAAATCGATTGTTAAAATGTAGGATTTTTAGATTTAATATAGCTAATATAAAATAGTATAAAATAAGGGTATAAATGTTTGCTCTTGTTTTATTTTTGATTGAAAAATAAAGGGAAAAGCGCTACAATGGTAGATGGAAAATGTTGTGTAAAAAACAAGTGATACATAAATACCGGAGGAAATCATGTCTTTTTCTGATTTAAAGCTGTTTGCCCTTTCTTCTAATAGAGAATTGGCAGAGCGTGTGGCGCAAGAAATTGGGATAGAGTTGGGGAAATCGACTGTTCGCCAATTTTCAGATGGGGAGATTCAGGTCAACATTGAAGAATCAATCCGTGGAAAACACGTCTTTATCCTACAATCAACGAGTTCACCTGTAAATGATAATTTACTTGAAATTTTGATTATGGTGGACGCATTGAAGCGTGCTAGTGCAGAATCTGTCAATGTTGTTATGCCCTACTATGGCTATGCACGTCAGGATAGAAAGGCGCGCGCGCGTGAGCCAATCACTTCAAAACTTGTTGCAAATATGCTTGAAGTAGCTGGAGTGGATCGTTTGTTGACGATTGATTTGCACGCTGCACAGATTCAGGGATTCTTTGATATTCCTGTAGATCACTTGATGGGTGCTCCATTGATTGCGGACTATTTTGAACGCCGTGGCATGGTTGGCTCTGACTACGTGGTTGTCAGTCCAGACCATGGTGGGGTGACTCGTGCTCGTAAATTGGCAGAGTTTTTGAAAACTCCGATTGCGATTATTGACAAACGCCGTAGTGTAGACAAGATGAATACCAGTGAAGTGATGAACATTATCGGTAAGGTAGAAGGTAAGACTTGTATCTTGATTGACGATATGATCGATACAGCTGGAACTATTTGTCATGCGGCAGATGCTCTTGCTGAAGCAGGTGCCGTTGAAGTTTACGCAAGCTGTACGCACCCAGTACTTTCAGGGCCAGCTATGGACAATATCCAAAAATCAGCTATTAAGAAATTGGTTGTTTTGGATACTATCTACCTACCAGAAGAGCGTTTGATTGATAAGATTGAACAAATTTCGATTGCTCATCTTCTAGGCGATGCTATTATTCGTATCCACGAAAAACGTCCTCTTTCTCCATTATTTAGTATCGAGAAAAAAATCTAAACTTTCACTTGAAATAGATAGTTCTCCTAGCAAGTTTCTTTTCTTGCTAGGAGATTTTTATAGTCAAAACCTGCAAGCCTTTTCAAAATGTGCTATACTGATGAAAAAGGAGGATCTCTATGAGCCAAGAATTTATCAATCCAAGTGATGGTGTGATCCGCCAGTATCTGGCGACCAGTAAAACGTTAGCGGTAGTGGGCTTGTCCGATCGTGAGGAAACAACCAGCAATCGAGTGACCAAGGAAATGCAGGCTCGGGGCTATAAAATCATTCCAGTTAATCCCAAGGCTGCAGGTGGGGAAATCTTGGGAGAAAAGGCTTATGCGAGTCTAGCTGAGATTCCTTTTCCTGTGGATATTGTCAATGTATACCGACGGAGCGAGTTTTTGCCAGATGTGGCGCGTGATTTTCTCAAGGCTGATGCCAAGATTTTTTGGGCGCAATTAGGACTTGAAAATCTAGAAGCGGAAGAAATCTTGCGTGCTGGAGGATGCGATGACATCGTGATGAATCGCTGTATCAAGAGAGAACATACTCGCTTAATTCTTGAGAAATAAAAAGGTAGCCATGGGCTACCTTTTTATATTATAAAGTACCAATCAATGCTTGCATGCCAAGACTGGTGAGGATGATGGCAATCCAGCAAAGGGCTCCGAGGACAATAGATTTGCCACTGGATCTAACCATGGCAATCAGATTGGTTTTGAGACCGATGGCACTCATGGCCATGATGATGAGGAATTTAGAGAGTTGTTTGAGAGGGGTAAAGAAGCTACTGGGCACACCGAGAGAGGTAAGGAGAGTCGTTAAGAGAGAGGCTAGGATAAAATAAAGGATAAAAAGTGGGAAAACTTTTTTCAGTTGTACGCCTTGTTTATTTTCTTGTTGGCGACTTTGCCAGTAGGAGAGAAAGAGAGTGATGGGAATGATCGCTAAGGTGCGTGTGAGTTTAACAATGGTTGCCGATTCGAGGGTATTGGTCTGGTAAAGACTGTCCCAGGAACTGGCGGTAGCCGTCACAGAAGAAGTATCATTGACTGCAGTTCCTGCAAAGAGGGCGAAGCCATCATTGGATAGGTGAAGCCAGGTTCCTAGGGTTGGAAAGATGAGCGCAGCCAAGATATTGAAGAAAAAGATAACGGAAATGGCTTGGGCAACCTCCTTTTCTTTGGCATGGATAACGGGTGCTGTAGCAGCAATGGCAGAGCCACCACAGATAGAAGATCCCACTCCAACCAAGATAGCCAGTTTTGTATCCAGTGCAAAGAAGCGCTGGAAGAGGTAGGCAATAATCAGGGCTATTGAAATGGTGGAGAGGATAACAGGGAGTGAAGATTGCCCAACTGCGAAGACTTGCGAGATATTGAGACCAAAACCAAGCAAGACAACGGCATATTGGAGTAATTTTTTAGAACTAAAGGTCAATCCAGCATCCAGTTGTTTATAGGATGAGAGAAAGGGATTTAGGAGCATTCCTATGAAAATGGCAAAAACGGGTGCGCCAATGACAGGAAAGAATCCTCCTAAGTACCAAGATACGATAGAAATGAGAAGGCAGGCAAAGATGCCTGCTCCATTTTTTGATAAAAATGACATATAAACCTCCGAAAATAAGCATTTATTATTATACTCCTGTCGAGAAGAAAAGTAAAACAGAAAGTGAAAAATGCAGGTTTCAGATGGATTTTGCGGTCAGGGAGCTTTTGTAGTATAATAGTACTATGTTCTGTAAGCAAGGGGGATATCTATGGACTTAACCAAGAGCTTTAATAAACAGTTAGACAAGATTCAAGTTTCCTTGATTCGCCAGTTTGATCAGGCTATTTCGGAGATTCCTGGGGTCTTGCGTTTGACCTTGGGGGAACCTGATTTTACAACGCCAGATCATGTCAAGGAGGCAGCCAAGCGAGCCATTGACCAGAACCAATCCTACTATACAGGGATGAGCGGTTTACTGACCTTGCGCCAGGCTGCTAGCGACTTTGTAAAAGAAAAATACCAGCTAGATTATAATCCTGAAAATGAAATTTTGGTTACAATTGGGGCGACAGAGGCTTTATCTGCTACTTTGACAGCTATTTTGGAAGAGGGGGACAAGGTGCTCTTGCCAGCTCCTGCCTATCCAGGATATGAGCCGATTGTCAATCTAGTTGGGGCAGAGATTGTCGAGATTGATACGACTGAAAATGGTTTTGTCTTGACTCCTGAAATGTTGGAAAAGGCCATTTTGGAGCAAGGGGATAAGCTCAAAGCAGTTATTCTCAACTATCCAGCCAATCCGACAGGAATTACCTATAGTCGGGAGCAGTTGGAAGCCTTGGCAGACGTTTTACGCAAGTATGAGATTTTTGTTGTCTGTGATGAGGTTTACTCAGAATTAACCTATACAGGCGAAGCCCATGTATCTCTGGGAACTATGCTGAGAGACCAGGCTATTATTATCAATGGCTTGTCTAAATCGCATGCTATGACTGGTTGGCGTTTAGGCTTTATCTTTGCTCCTGCAGCTTTCACAGCACAGTTAATCAAGAGCCACCAATATTTGGTCACTGCCGCAAATACCATGGCTCAACATGCTGCAGTGGAGGCCTTGACAGCTGGTAAAAACGATGCGGAACCTATGAAGAAGGAATACATCCAGCGTCAAGATTATATCATCGAAAAGATGACTGCTCTTGGTTTTGAGATTATCAAACCAGACGGTGCCTTCTATATCTTTGCTAAGATTCCAACAGGTTACAATCAAGACTCCTTTGCTTTTCTGAAGGATTTTGCTCAGAAGAAGGCTGTTGCCTTTATCCCTGGTGCCGCCTTTGGGCGTTACGGAGAAGGCTATGTTCGCCTGTCTTATGCAGCCAGCATGGAAACGATCAGTGAGGCCATGAAGCGACTTGAGGAGTACATGAGAGAAGCATGATTCAGTCTATCACGAGTCAAGGTCTCGTACTCTACAATCGTAACTTTCGTGAGGATGACAAGCTAGTCAAGATCTTTACCGAGCAGGTGGGCAAGCGCATGTTTTTCGTCAAACACGCTGGCCAGTCCAAACTAACTCCTGTTATTCAGCCCTTGGTGTTGGCACGATTTCTCTTGCGCATCAATGATGACGGTCTTAGCTACATCGAGGACTACCATGAGGTGATGACCTTTCCAAAGATTAATAGTGATCTCTTTGTTATGGCCTATGCTACCTATGTGGCTGCTCTTGCAGATGCTAGTTTGCAGGATAATCAGCAGGATGCTCCCTTGTTCGCTTTCTTGAGGAAGACTCTGGAGTTGATGGAAGCAGGGATAGATTATCAGGTCTTAACCAATATTTTTGAAATTCAAATCTTGACTCGATTTGGAATCAGCCTTAATTTTAATGAGTGTGTCTTTTGCCATCGGGTGGGTCAGGCCTTTGACTTTTCTTTCAAATATGGAGCCTGCCTTTGCCCAGAGCATTATCATGAGGATGAGAGACGTTGTCATCTAAATCCCAATATCCCTTATCTGCTCAATCAGTTTCAAGCCATTGATTTTGAAACCTTGGAGACTATTTCGCTTAAGGCAGGAATCAAGCAAGACTTGCGCAGGTTTATGGATCAGATCTACGAAGAGTATGTCGGGATTCACCTGAAATCAAAGAAATTTATTGATTCCCTAGCCGACTGGGGACAATTACTAAAAGAGGAAGACAAATGAAAAAAATTGCAGTAGATGCTATGGGGGGCGATTACGCACCTCAAGCCATCGTTGAGGGTGTCAACCAAGCCCTTGCTGACTTTTCAGATATTGAGATTCAACTCTACGGAGATGAAAGCAAGATCAAGCAATATCTAACGGCGACAGAGCGTGTCAGCGTTATTCATACGGATGAGAAAATCAACTCAGACGATGAGCCGACAAAAGCTATCCGTAAGAAGAAAAATGCCAGCATGGTATTGGCAGCTAAGGCTGTTAAAGAGGGAGAAGCAGACGCTGTCCTCTCTGCTGGTAACACAGGTGCCTTGTTGGCTGCAGGATTCTTCATTGTGGGTCGTATCAAAAATATCGATCGTCCAGGACTCATGTCTACCTTGCCGACCATTGATGGAAAAGGGTTTGACATGCTAGACCTTGGAGCCAATGCGGAAAATACAGCCCATCATCTGCACCAATACGCTGTTTTGGGTTCCTTCTATGCGAAAAATGTTCGTGGGATTTCGAAACCACGTGTTGGTTTGCTCAACAATGGAACAGAAAGCAGCAAGGGAGATCCGCTTCGTAAGGAAACATACGACTTGCTAGTAGCTGATCAAAGTTTGAACTTTGTCGGAAACGTGGAAGCGCGTGATCTGATGAATGGCGTTGCGGATGTTGTCGTAACAGATGGTTTCACGGGAAACGCTGTTCTCAAATCCATTGAAGGGACAGCTTTGGGAATCATGGGCTTACTTAAAAATGCTATTACGGGTGGTGGCCTTCGAGCGAAGCTAGGTGCTCTACTTCTTAAGGATAGTCTTAGGGGGTTGAAGACACAGCTTAACTATTCAGATGTTGGAGGAGCAGTTTTGTTTGGCGTCAAGGCGCCAGTTGTAAAAACTCATGGATCAAGTGATGCCAAGGCTGTGTACAGTACGATTCGTCAGATTCGTACCATGCTAGAAACAGACGTAGTTGCTCAGACTGCGCGTGAATTTTCAGGAGAATAAAAAGATGACAGAAAAAGAAATTTTTGACCGTATTGTAACCATTATCCAAGAGCGACAGGGAGAGGACTTTGTCGTAACAGAGGCCTTGAGTCTGAAAGATGATTTAGATGCGGACTCAGTGGATTTGATGGAGTTCGTCTTGACACTAGAAGATGAATTTGGGATTGAAATTAGTGATGAAGAAATTGACCAACTGCAAAGTGTAGGAGATGTTGTAGCAGTTGTCAAAAGTAAAGAATAGCAAAAAGCAACATGATTTGCATGTTGCTTTTTTGTTATGTGACTATTAGTCCGTCTCGCTCCGTAAGGTGCGAGACCAATAAACCACCCGCTATGCGGGTGCGCGTCGAAGGTTATACCAAAAAACTCCAAACGCGATACAATAAAGGTGTTCAAGCCAATTGTAAAGCGAAAGGAGAAAAAATATGGCACAAAAGGCACATAATTTATCACACACAAAGTGGATGTGCAAATATCACATTGTGTTCACCCCTAAGTATAGACGAAAAATCATTTATAATCAATATCGAAGTAGTTTGGGAGAAATATTCCACCGATTATGTAGTTATAAAGGTGTTGAGATTATCGAAGGACACTTAATGCCTGATCATGTACATATGTTAGTAAGTATTCCACCAAGGATAAGTGTTTCAAGTTTTATGGGTTATTTAAAAGGCAAAAGTGCACTCATGATGTTTGATAAACACGCCAACCTCAAGTATAAGTTTGGAAATCGGCATTTCTGGGCAGAAGGTTATTATGTGAGCACAGTAGGGCTTAATGAAGCCACAATTAAGAAATATATTCAGGAGCAGGAAAAGCATGATATAGCACTAGATAAATTAAGTGTAAAAGAATATGAGGATCCCTTTAGGGATAGTGGTAAGTAGTACCAAGGTCTCTTTAAGAGACAAGTGACGAGTCAAGAGCAATGAGGCTTGAACAACGTGAAAGCCAGCGTCTTTAGACCGCTGGCTGGTTATTTGGGCTTATAGCCCTGGTGCAAACCACCCGTTAGACGGGTGGTTATGATTTGCAGAAAAAAGAAAAATTTTTAGTAGAAATTGCGAATAAAGAGATGAGAAAGATAAAAGGAGGAATGTTTATGTATGCGACCGGTCTTTATCCGTGGTTCATTAAGTGGTTTTTAAAATAAAAATGAATGAGTTGCTCATTTTCGAATTGTTTTTCGAATAGATAGGTAAGAAGAAAAGGAAGGAGAGAAGAAAATGATTTCAGTAATTTACCCAATCTGGCTATTTAAGTGGCTTAGAGGTTAAAGATTAAATATATAGAAAAAATAAGGAGAAAAAGGATGACAAATTTTGACAACATGGAACAGAACTTTGTAGCTCTTACAGAAGAAGAGTTGACGGATGTGAATGGGGGGATTGCACCGATTGTTATTGGCGGGGTAGTTATTAGTTGGAAATTAATTGGAGGTGTAGCAGCGCTTGCTACAGCTACAGCAGGTGCAGGAGTTGCGGCAGGTTATTATGCTAATCGGCCATAACATTGGAGTCTGAGATGAAAATCATACAATTGATACTGAAATATTGGCCAGAATTGACTGTATTATTCAGCTCGATGGCTTATATAAGTATTAGAGTAGTGGCTGATGTAAACAAAATAAACCTACCTATATGGTTTGAATATTTTGATATACCAACGATTTCATTATTTTTGATGACATTCATTTTAATATATAGAAATGAAGGAGAAGAGAATGGATAAATTTCAAGTAATTGATGAGAAAGACTTGCAAGCAATCGAAGGAGGAATTGAGCCTATTTCGATTATATTTGGTCTAAGTGCTATTGCATTCAGCGCATTTGGGGCTGGTTACAAATTTGGTTCAGATTTAGCTCGTCGCGGGCGTTAGGTAATGAACAATCGCAACCTTAATCTTACCTAAACTAGCCACTATACTTCCTTTGTTAGAAGTAGGTCTTAATCTTACGCTTCATCTAATTCGTACGGGTTCGCTAGTATCTTTTGATTGGCAATGGAGTCTAATAGGTTTGATTGCCGCAGGCTATTTTGGTATTTTTTGTAAGGATTTGAAGAAAAATAATCGAAACTATAAATGATGAATCTGAATGGAAAGGATTTTGTGCATGTAAATGGCGGAGTTTCCCGCCTTTCTTATCAGTTAAATAGGAGTCTGCTATGAAAAAATTCTTATTAAGTTTTGCTGAGGGGTATTTTGTCGTATCGATCATTCTTTATATCGCAACGTATTTGATTATGAAAAATCCGATCAACACCTTGTTTTATCCAGAAACCTATCCAATTCTACTTGGTCTGTTTTATCTAGGATACAAGTACAAAACAAAAGAAAGTAAGATAGGAAATTGATTGACTATCAGATTGGAGTTTGAGATGAAAGTCGTTCAATTACTACAAAAAGCTTGGCTAGAGTTTATTGTATTGTCTATCTAAATGGCTTATCTAATGATTAGAATCGTGGCTAATATAAACAAAATAAATCTACCTACGTAGTTTGAATATCTTGATATACCTAAGATTTCAT
Source organism: Streptococcus oralis (assembly GCF_026782235.1). Classification (GTDB taxonomy): domain Bacteria; phylum Bacillota; class Bacilli; order Lactobacillales; family Streptococcaceae; genus Streptococcus; species Streptococcus oralis_CC. Next base: position 15,317 of record NZ_JAKUWE010000005.1, read on the forward strand.
CATTCTTGATGACATTTATCTTACTTTATAGAAATATCATTTCAGAATAGTTTATTTCTGGGCATTCATTTTTTAACGGTTACTTTAAACAGGCAGAACTTTTGTTCTGTTTTTTTACATTTAAATGATAGTTTATGCTTTTTAAAGTGCGTTTTAGGTGCAAAAATGGTTTATTTAGGAATATTTCCCTGTTTTCATCCTTATTTGGTTAAAATAATCTTACAAATTTTTAAAGAGATTGTTAGAAAAAGGAGAAGGATATGAAATTTGGGAAAAGGCACTATCGTCCCCAGGTGGATCAGATGGATTGTGGCGTGGCTTCCTTGGCTATGGTCTTTGGTTACTACGGTAGTTATTACTCCTTGGCTCATCTACGAGAACTAGCTAAGACGACCATGGATGGGACGACTGCTTTGGGTCTTGTAAAGGTGGCAGAGGAAATTGGTTTTGAAACGCGGGCTATCAAGGCGGATATGACGCTCTTTGACCTGTCAGATTTGACCTTTCCGTTTGTGGCTCATGTGCTCAAGGAAGGGAAGTTACTCCACTATTATGTGGTGACAGGTCAGGATAAGAAGGCAATCCATATCGCTGATCCAGATCCCAGTGTTAAGCTGACCAAGCTTTCCCGTGAGCGATTTGCGCAAGAATGGACAGGAGTCAGTCTCTTTATGGCTCCGTCTCCAGACTATAAACCCCATAAGGAGAAAAAACAGGGGCTCCTATCCTTCTTGCCAATCTTGCTCAAACAGCGGGGTTTGATTGCTAATATCGTTTTGGCAACACTCTTGGTAACCCTGATTAATATCGTGGGCTCTTATTATCTGCAGTCTATCATTGACAGTTACGTACCAGACCAGATGCGTTCAACCTTGGGCATTATCTCAATAGGATTAGTCATCGTCTATATCCTCCAGCAGATTTTATCGTATGCGCAGGAATACCTCTTACTTGTTTTGGGGCAACGCCTGTCAATTGATGTGATTTTGTCCTACATCAAGCATGTTTTTCACCTGCCGATGTCCTTTTTCGCGACACGCAGGACAGGGGAAATCGTATCCCGTTTTACAGATGCCAATAGTATCATCGATGCGCTAGCGTCGACCATTCTATCGATCTTTTTGGATGTGTCAACGATTTTGATTATCTCGCTTGTCTTGTTTTCACAAAATATGACGCTCTTTTTCATTAGTCTACTTGCACTTCCTATCTACACAGTGATTATCTTTGCTTTTATGAAGCCGTTTGAAAAGATGAATCGAGACACTATGGAAGCCAATGCAGTTCTGTCTTCTTCTATCATTGAGGACATCAACGGTATTGAGACCATTAAATCTTTGACTAGTGAAAGTTCACGCTATCAAAAGATTGATAAGGAATTTGTAGCTTATCTGAAAAAATCCTTTACCTATAGCCGGGCAGAAAGCCAGCAAAAGGCACTGAAAAAAGTTGCTCAGCTCCTGCTCAATGTTGCCGTTCTCTGGCTAGGAGCCATTCTTGTTATGGATGGGAAAATGAGTTTGGGCCAGCTGATTACTTATAACACCCTGCTTGTTTACTTTACCAATCCTTTGGAAAATATCATCAATCTGCAAACCAAACTTCAAACAGCGCAGGTTGCCAATAATCGTCTGAACGAGGTCTATCTGGTCGCTTCGGAGTTTGAGGAGAAGAAAACAGTTGAGGATTTGAGCATGATGAAGGGAGATATGACCTTTAAGCAGGTTCACTATAAGTATGGCTATGGTCGTGACGTCTTGTCGGATATCAATTTGACCATTCCGAAAGGGTCTAAGATGGCTTTCGTGGGAATTTCAGGGTCAGGAAAAACTACCTTGGCCAAGATGATGGTTAATTTTTACGACCCAAGTCAAGGGGAGATTAGTCTAGGTGGCGTCAATCTCAATCAGATTGATAAAAAAGCCCTGCGCCAGTACATCAACTACCTGCCTCAACAGCCCTATGTCTTTAACGGAACGATTTTGGAGAATCTTCTCCTTGGAGCCAAGGAGGGGACGACTCAGGAAGACATCTTACGGGCGGTTGAGTTGGCCGAGATTCGGGAGGATATTGAGCGCATGCCACTGAATTACCAGACAGAATTGACTTCAGATGGGGCTGGAATTTCTGGTGGACAACGGCAGCGAATCGCTCTGGCGCGTGCTCTCTTGACAGATGCGCCTGTCTTGATATTGGATGAGGCGACCAGCAGTTTGGATATTTTGACAGAGAAGCGAATTGTTGATAATATCATGGCTTTAGACAAGACCTTGATTTTCATTGCTCACCGCTTGACTATTGCTGAGCGGACAGAGAAGGTTGTTGTTTTGGATCAGGGTAAGATTGTCGAAGAAGGCACCCATGCAGACTTGCTTGTACAGGATGGCTTTTACGCCCATTTGGTGAATAGCTAGGAAGAGGAGAGGATGAAACCAGAATTTCTAGAAAGTGCGGAGTTTTATAATCGTCGTTATCATAATTTTTCCAGTCGGGTGATTTTACCTATGTCCCTTTTGCTCGTGTTTCTGTTAGGATTTGCAGTTTTTGCAGAGAAGGAGATTAGTTTGTCCACCCGAGCGACTGTCGAACCTAGTCGAATCATTGCCAATATCCAGTCAACTAGCAATCAACGGATTGTGGCAAATTATCTGGAAGAAAACAAACTAGTCAAGCAGGGGGATCTACTGGTTCAGTACCAGCAAGGGGCTGAGGCTGTTCAGGTTGAGGCATATGCCAGTCAGTTGGAGATGCTAAAGGATCAAAAAAAGCAGTTGGGGTATTTACAATCCAGTTTGAAAGAGGGGAGTGATCAATTTCCAGAGGCGGATAAGTTTGGTTACCAGGAGATGTTTAGAGATTATCTCAGCCAAGCGAATGGTCTAAGAAGTAATGTTTCTCAGCAAAATGAGACCATCGCGTCCCAGAATGCAGCAGCTAGTCAAACCCAAGCTGAAATCGGGAACCTCATCAGTCAAACAGAGGCTAAAATTCGCGATTACCAGACAGCTAAGTCGGCTATTGAAACAGGTGCTTCCTTGACCAGTCAGAATCTAGCCTACTCTCTCTACCAGTCTTACAAGTCTCAGAGGGAGGAAAATTCCCAAGCTAAGGCTCAGGCTGTTGCACAGGTGGATGCGCAAATTGCTCAGCTAGAGTCTAGTTTAGCTACTTATCGTGTGCAGTATGCGGGTTCTGGAGCTCAACAAGCCTACGCAACGGGACTGGATAGTCAACTTGAATCCCTCAAGTCTCAGCACCTAGTCAAAGTCGGTCAGGAATTAACCCTTTTGGATCAGAAAATTTTGGAGGCGGAGTCGGGTAAGAAAGTGCAAGGCGGTCTTCTAGATAAGGGGAAAATTATAGCAAGCGAGGACGGTGTGCTTCACCTTAATCCTGAAACCAGTGATTCTACCATGGTTGCAGAAGGAACCCTGCTAGCTCAACTCTACCCATCTTTGGAAAAAGAAGGAAAAACCAAACTCACAGCCTATCTCAGTTCAAAAGATGTTGCTAGAGTTAAGATTGGGGACTCTGTTCGTTATACTACAACTAATGATGCGAAGAATCAAATTTTCCTGAATTCCACGATTACAAGTATTGATGCGACAGCCACCAAGACTGAAAAAGGGAATTTCTTTAAAATTGAGGCGGAGACCCATCTGACTTCTGAGCAGGCTACAACACTTCGTTATGGTTTAGAAGGTCGCCTGCAGATGATTACAGGAAAGAAAAGCTATCTCCGTTATTTTTGGGATCAATTTTTGAATAAAGGGTAATATTCGTGTTTTTCAGAGAATAAATGATTTTAAAACTGTAAGAAGAGTTCATCTTGCAGTTTTTCTTTATGCTTAGAATAGGAAAACGTTATTTATTCGTAAAAACCTTGAATTTTTCATGCTTTTGTGGTAGAATGTGCTCAAGTAAAACGAAAGGCGAACTTTAAAATGTCAAAACAACTGATCTATTCGGGAAAAGCCAAGGATATCTATACAACTGAGGATGAAAATCTCATTATTTCAACTTACAAGGACCAGGCAACTGCCTTCAACGGTGTCAAGAAGGAGCAGATTGCGGGTAAGGGAGTGTTAAATAATCAGATTTCATCTTTTATTTTTGAGAAATTAAATGCGGCTGGTGTAGCGACTCACTTTGTGGAGAAAATTTCGGACACGGAACAGCTCAATAAAAAAGTTGAGATTATTCCTTTGGAAGTTGTGCTCCGCAACTACACGGCTGGTTCCTTTTCAAAACGTTTTGGCGTAGAAGAAGGTATCGCATTTGAGACTCCAATTGTCGAATTTTACTATAAAAATGATGATTTGGATGATCCCTTTATCAATGACGAGCATGTGAAATTCCTTAAAATTGCGGATGACCAGCAGATTGCTTACTTGAAGGAAGAAACCCGTCGTATCAATAAACTTTTGAAGGCTTGGTTTGCTGAGATTGGTCTTAAATTGATTGACTTTAAGCTAGAGTTCGGTTTTGACAAGGATGGCAAGATTATCTTGGCAGACGAATTTTCACCAGATAACTGCCGTTTGTGGGATGCAGATGGCAATCACATGGACAAGGATGTTTTCCGTCGGGGATTGGGAGAACTAACAGACGTTTACGAGATTGTCTGGGAGAAATTGCAGGGTTTGAAATAATCTGTTAGAAACGGAAAACCTTCGTCTTTCAGATGTAAGGACTCAGGCTGAAAAGGTCCCCCAGACCTTTTCACTCCGTAGAGATCTCGGAGAATTAACAGACGTTTACGAGATTGTCTGGGAAAAGTTGCAAGGTTTAAAAATAACACCTTCAAGGTCATTTGTGAACATTGCAAGAGCTGAAATAAAGGAATAAGAATTGATGAATAAACGTATTTTTGTTGAGAAAAAGGCTGATTTTCAGGTCAAGTCAGAGAGTTTGGTGAGAGAGCTCCAGCACAACTTGGGACTTTCAAGCTTGAAAAGTATTCGCATCGTGCAAGTTTATGATGTCTTTGACTTGGCAGAGAACCTTTTTGCGCCTGCAGAAAAACACATTTTCTCTGAACAGGTGACAGACCATGTCTTGGATGAAGCGGCTGTGCAAGCAGATCTTGCTAACTATGCTTTCTTTGCCATTGAAAGCCTGCCAGGGCAGTTTGACCAGCGTGCAGCTTCTTCACAGGAAGCCTTGCTTTTGCTTGGTAGCTCAAGTGATGTAACGGTTAATACAGCACAATTGTACTTGGTTAATAAAGATATTGATGCGACTGAGTTGGAAGCGGTCAAGAACTACCTGCTCAACCCAGTGGATTCTCGTTTCAAGGACATCACGACAGGAATTGCCAAGCAGGAATTTTCAGAGTCAGACAAGACCATTCCTAAATTGACTTTCTTTGAAAGCTATACGGCAGAAGACTTTGCTCGCTACAAGGCAGAGCAAGGGATGGCCATGGAAGTGGATGATTTGCTTTTTATCCAAGACTATTTCAAATCAATCGGGCGCGTGCCGACGGAAACAGAGCTCAAGGTTTTGGACACTTATTGGTCTGACCACTGCCGTCACACGACTTTTGAGACAGAGTTGAGACAGATTGATTTCTCAGCTTCTAAATTCCAAAAGCAATTGCAAGCGACTTATGACAAGTATATTGCCATGCGTGATGAGTTGGGGCGTTCGGAGAAACCACAAACCTTGATGGATATGGCGACTATTTTCGGTCGTTATGAGCGTGCTAATGGACGTTTGGATGATATGGAAGTGTCTGACGAAATCAATGCTTGCTCGGTTGAAATCGAAGTGGACGTTGATGGTTTCAAGGAACCTTGGCTCCTCATGTTCAAAAACGAAACCCACAATCACCCAACGGAAATTGAACCATTTGGTGGGGCTGCTACTTGTATCGGTGGCGCCATTCGTGACCCATTGTCAGGCCGTTCTTATGTTTACCAAGCCATGCGTATCTCAGGCGCGGGTGACATTACAACGCCGATTTCAGAAACGCGCGCTGGGAAATTGCCGCAACAAGTCATTTCGAAGACAGCGGCTCATGGTTATTCTTCATATGGTAACCAAATTGGTCTTGCAACGACTTACGTTCGTGAATACTTCCACCCAGGCTTTGTAGCTAAACGTATGGAGCTAGGTGCCGTTGTCGGAGCGGCTCCTAAGGAAAATGTAGTCCGTGAAAAACCGGAAGCGGGGGATGTGATTATCCTTCTTGGAGGTAAAACAGGTCGTGATGGTGTCGGTGGTGCGACGGGTTCTTCTAAGGTTCAAACAGTTGAGTCTGTAGAGACTGCTGGTGCTGAGGTTCAAAAAGGGAATGCCATCGAAGAACGTAAGATTCAACGTCTTTTCCGTAATGGCGATGTCACTCGTCTCATCAAGAAATCCAACGACTTTGGTGCTGGTGGTGTCTGTGTGGCTATCGGTGAATTGGCAGATGGTCTTGAAATCGACCTTAATAAAGTGCCTCTTAAATACCAAGGCTTGAATGGTACAGAAATTGCTATCTCTGAATCACAAGAACGGATGGCAGTTGTGGTGCGTCCTGAAGACGTAGATGCCTTCGTTGCAGAATGTAATAAAGAAAATATTGACGCTGTTGTGGTGGCAACAGTGACTGAAAAACCAAATCTAGTCATGCACTGGAATGGGGAAACCATCGTTGACTTGGAACGTCGTTTCCTTGATACCAATGGTGTACGCGTGGTCGTCGATGCCAAGGTTGTGGATAAGGATGTCAAACTCCCAGAAGAACGCATAACAAGCACTAACACACTTGAAGCAGATACCCTTGCGGTTCTATCTGATCTCAACCATGCGAGTCAAAAAGGTTTACAGACCATCTTTGACTGCTCGGTCGGTCGTTCAACGGTCAATCACCCACTTGGCGGTCGCTACCAACTCACACCAACTGAGGCATCTGTGCAGAAATTGCCAGTTCAGCACGGAGTGACTCACACTGCGTCAGTCATGGCTCAAGGATTCAACCCATATGTGGCAGAATGGTCTCCATATCATGGCGCTGCCTATGCGGTTATCGAAGCAACCGCTCGTCTAGTGGCGACAGGTGCCAATTGGTCTAAGGCCCGTTTCTCTTACCAAGAGTATTTTGAGCGTATGGACAAACAAGCTGAGCGTTTCGGTCAGCCAGTAGCAGCTCTCCTAGGTTCTATCGAAGCACAAATCCAGCTTGGCTTACCATCTATCGGTGGTAAGGATTCTATGTCTGGTACTTTCGAAGAATTGACCGTACCGCCAACCTTGGTTGCCTTTGGGGTGACGACGGCAGATAGCCGTAAGGTGCTCTCTCCAGAGCTTAAGGGTGCTGGTGAAAATATCTACTACATCCCAGGTCAAGCCCTCTCTGCAGAGATTGATTTTGATTTAATTAAGCAAAACTTTGCTCAGTTTGAAGCCATCCAAGCTGACCACAAAGTAACGGCAGCTTCAGCTGTCAAATACGGTGGTGTGCTTGAAAGCTTGGCTCTTGCTACTTTTGGGAACCATATCGGTGCAGAGGTGACCTTGCCTGAACTTGAAACAGCCTTGACAGCTCAATTAGGCGGATTTGTCTTCACATCTCCTGAAGAGATTGCTGGAGTAGAGAAAATTGGACAAACAAAAGCAGACTTTACACTCCTTGTCAACGGTGTGAAGCTAGATGGACAGAAACTTGACAGTGTCTTCCAAGGCAAACTGGAAGAAGTTTACCCTACTGAATTTGCCCAAGCCAAAGAACTGGAAGAAGTTCCAGATGTCGCTTCTAAAGCAGTCATCAAAGCTAAAGAAACTATTGAAAAACCTGTTGTTTACATCCCAGTCTTCCCAGGAACCAACTCAGAATATGACTCAGCTAAAGCCTTCGAAAAAGAAGGGGCAGAGGTTAACTTGGTGCCATTCGTGACCTTGAATGAAGAAGCCATTGTCAAGTCAGTTGAAACTATGGTTGACAATATCGGCAAGGCAAACATTCTCTTCTTTGCAGGCGGATTCTCCGCTGCAGACGAGCCAGATGGATCAGCTAAGTTTATTGTCAATATCCTTCTTAATGAAAAAGTGCGTGCGGCCATTGATAGCTTTATTGCTCGTGGTGGCTTGATTATCGGTATCTGTAATGGATTCCAGGCCTTGGTCAAATCAGGTCTTCTTCCATATGGAAACTTTGAAGATGCCAGCAGCACGAGTCCAACCCTCTTCTACAATGATGCCAACCAGCACGTGGCCAAGATGGTGGAAACTCGGATTGCCAATACCAACTCACCATGGTTGGCTGGAGTACAAGTGGGCGATATCCATGCCATTCCAGTATCGCACGGTGAAGGGAAATTTGTCGTGACGGCTGAGGAATTTGCAGAGCTCCGTGCCAATGGTCAAATCTTTAGCCAATACGTTGACTTTGACGGCAAACCAAGTATGGATTCTAAGTACAATCCGAATGGTTCGGTAAATGCCATCGAAGGGATTACCAGCAAGAATGGCCAAATCATCGGTAAAATGGGCCACTCAGAACGTTATGAAGACGGTCTCTTCCAAAATATTCCAGGGAATAAAGACCAGCACCTGTTTGCGTCGGCTGTTAAATACTTTACTGGGAAATAAGACTTGCAGATTTTCTAATAGATAGTATCCGTAATGTAAAAGTTATGTAGACTTAGCTTGTGATGATTGCAAATAGTTTGTTTTGCGAGTGAAACGAGTTTCTACAGTATCATTCCGCAGTAGTGCAGTTAGCTAGTATTTGAGACTTTGGCTCAAATACTAGCTAGAAAATTTCTTGATAGACTTTCTGTTTTTTCGTCGGCATTCATGACGACAATGAAAAAATTCGAAAGTCATCACAGAAAGTTGAGAGCGTTCCTACTACTAAAGGAATGATACACAAATAAAAATTAGGTATATAAAATGACATACGAAGTAAAATCTCTTAATGAAGAATGTGGTGTTTTCGGTATCTGGGGGCATCCAGATGCTGCTAAATTGACCTATTTTGGTCTCCACAGTCTTCAGCACCGTGGTCAGGAGGGGGCAGGGATCCTCTCCAATGATCAGGGTCAATTGAAGCGTCATCGTGATATGGGGCTTTTATCAGAAGTGTTCAGAAACCCAGCTAATTTGGATAAACTAACTGGAACGAGCGCGATTGGGCATGTGCGTTACGCGACTGCTGGCGAAGCTTCTGTTGATAACATTCAGCCCTTCCTCTTTCGCTTTCATGATATGCAGTTTGGACTTGCTCACAACGGAAACTTGACTAATGCCGAATCGCTCAAAAAAGAATTGGAACAAAGAGGAGCTATTTTCAGTTCAACTTCGGATTCGGAAATCTTGGCTCACCTCATTCGTCGGAGTCACAATCCGAACTTGATGGGTAAAATCAAGGAAGCACTCAGCCTCGTCAAAGGTGGCTTTGCTTATATCCTGCTATTTGAGGACAAGTTGGTTGCGGCCCTTGACCCTAATGGCTTCCGCCCTCTTTCTATTGGGAAAATGGCCAATGGAGCGGTGGTCGTTTCGTCAGAAACCTGTGCTTTTGAAGTCATTGGTGCCGAGTGGATTCGCGATGTAAAACCAGGAGAGATTGTAATCGTAGATGACAATGGGATTCAGTACGATAGCTATACGAATGATACCCAGTTGGCGATTTGCTCTATGGAGTATATTTATTTTGCCCGACCTGACTCTAATATTCATGGGGTCAATGTCCATACAGCTCGCAAACGTATGGGGGCTCAATTGGCGCGTGAGTTCAAGCACGAAGCGGATATCGTGGTTGGTGTGCCAAATTCCTCACTCAGCGCAGCGATGGGATTTGCAGAAGAATCTGGTCTGCCAAATGAAATGGGGCTGATCAAAAACCAATACACGCAACGTACCTTTATCCAACCGACTCAGGAATTGCGGGAGCAAGGGGTGCGGATGAAACTGTCTGCTGTTTCAGGCGTTGTCAAAGGCAAACGTGTGGTGATGGTGGATGATTCCATTGTTCGTGGGACAACCTCTCGCCGTATCGTTCAGCTTTTGAAAGAAGCGGGTGCCTCTGAAGTTCATGTTGCTATTGGTAGTCCAGCGCTAGCTTATCCATGTTTTTACGGGATTGATATCCAGACGCGTCAGGAGCTGATTGCGGCCAATCATACGGTCGAAGAAACCTGTCAAATCATTGGTGCGGATAGTCTGACCTATCTTTCAATTGATGGCTTGATTAATTCTATCGGCATCGAAACAGATGCGCCAAACGGTGGTCTCTGTGTCGCTTATTTTGACGGCGACTACCCAACTCCTCTCTACGACTATGAAGAAGACTATCGTAGAAGTTTGGATGAAAAGACCAGTTTTTACAAATAGACGGATAAAGACTCTCCATGAAAGGAAAGGAAGAGAAGATGACAAATAAGAATGCATACGCTCCACGTCTCACTACTGACTAAAAGCTAAAGCATTTGTCAGTAGACGCTTTCTCCTATGGGACCAAAGCTAGAGACCTGACTAGTATTTTTAGATAAAATAATTGTTTATCTAAAAATACGTCGCAGTCTTTCTCAAAAAAAGAAAAGGAATGAATAAAATGACGAATAAAAATGCTTATGCGCAGTCTGGTGTGGATGTTGAAGCGGGTTATGAAGTTGTTGAGCGGATCAAAAAGCACGTGGCTCGTACGGAACGCGCAGGTGTTATGGGAGCTCTGGGTGGCTTTGGTGGCATGTTTGACCTTTCAAAAACTGGTGTCAAAGAGCCTGTCTTGATTTCAGGAACTGATGGTGTCGGGACCAAGCTCATGTCGGCTATCAAATACGACAAGCACGATACTATTGGTCAGGACTGTGTGGCCATGTGTGTTAATGACATCATCGCTGCAGGTGCGGAGCCTCTTTACTTCCTTGACTACGTAGCGACTGGTAAGAATGAACCAGCTAAGTTAGAACAAGTCGTTGCAGGTGTGGCAGAAGGTTGTGTGCAGGCTGGTGCGGCCCTCATTGGTGGTGAAACGGCTGAAATGCCTGGTATGTACGGCGAAGATGACTACGACTTGGCTGGATTTGCGGTCGGCGTGGCTGAAAAATCTCAAATCATTGACGGTTCAAAGGTGGCAGAAGGTGATGTTCTTCTCGGACTTGCTTCAAGTGGGATTCACTCAAATGGTTACTCACTTGTTCGTCGTGTCTTTGCCGACTACACAGGCGAAGAAGTCTTGCCTGAGCTGGAAGGCAAGAAACTCAAGGAGGTTCTTCTTGAGCCGACTCGTATCTATGTCAAGGCTGTTTTGCCGCTCATCAAGGAAGAGTTGGTCAACGGTATTGCTCACATCACAGGTGGTGGCTTTATCGAAAATGTCCCTCGCATGTTTGCAGCTGACTTGGCTGCTGAGATTGAGGAAAGCAAGGTTCCAGTCCTTCCAATCTTCAAAGCCCTTGAAAAATACGGTCAGATCAAACACGAAGAAATGTTTGAAATCTTCAATATGGGTGTGGGCCTCATGTTGGCAGTTAGCCCTGAAAATGTAGACCGTGTCAAGGAATTACTGGATGAACCAGTCTATGAAATTGGTCGCATCGTCAAGAAAGAAAACGAAAGTGTCATCATCAAATGAAAAAAATAGCGGTTTTTGCCTCTGGTAACGGCTCAAACTTTCAGGTGATTGCCGAAGAATTTCCGGTGGAGTTTGTCTTTTCAGACCATCGTGATGCCTATGTGCTTGAGCGGGCAGAAAAGCTTGGTGTCCTGTCCTATGCTTTTGAACTCAAGGAGTTTGAGAACAAGGCGGACTACGAAGCAGCTCTTGTCGAACTCTTGAAAGAACACCAGATTGACTTGGTTTGTCTAGCAGGCTACATGAAAATCGTTGGGCCAACCTTATTGGCGGCTTATGAAGGTCGAATCATCAATATCCATCCAGCCTACTTGCCAGAATTTCCAGGAGCTCATGGGATTGAGGACGCTTGGAATGCTGGTGTTGCTGAGAGTGGCGTCACCATTCACTGGGTGGACTCGGGTGTGGATACAGGCAAGGTCATCAAACAAGTCCGTGTGCCACGGATAGCTGATGATACCATCGAAAACTTTGAAGCTCGCATTCATGAGGCAGAGTACAAGTTGTATCTAGAGGTTCTGGATAGCTTGGGAGTGGAGAGAAGGTAAAAGATAGATAGAAGAGGAATAAAAATGACAAATAAAGATAGTTTTAATGGTGGTACTAATATTGGTGTAGGAAATACTGCTGGCGGAGATATATATGCTGCAGGTAGAGATGTTTATATTCAAAAAAAAGATGATAAACCAGTTGCTGAGTATGAAGCAAAGGTAATTTGGAAGACTCCTTTAACTAAGTCTGTTCTAGGTTTCAGTGGAATACTCAGTTCAGTAGCTAGTGCTTTCACAATTTTCAAGGGCATTGAACCATTAATAAATTGGTTTAGAAATTCAAATACGGGACAATTTAAGGGAATTAATGAAAATTTTTTGTTTATCTTTTTAGGAATTTTCTTGTTAACGATTATTATTTTTTATTTACGATCTATTACAAGTAAAGAGACTAGATAACCTTTGATGTTTAATTATGCACTTAGTGGAATTGGAAATAGGTTGAGTATAGAGAAAGTTGAAGTTGCTGCCTGTCCGATCTGTAATGGAAAGATGAAATATTACAATAAACCTACAGCATGGGATAGAGTAATAGACCCAAATGGGAAAGAGAAGCGTATTGTGACCGAGAGAGTTCCAGCGTTGGAGTGTAAAAGAAATAGTAAACACTGGTTTGAAGTTGATCCAGCAGAAGATAAAATATAACATAAGGAGAATATATGACTAAACGCGCCTTAATCAGTGTCTCAGATAAAGGGGGCATTGTTGAATTTGCCCAAGAACTTAAAAAACTCGGTTGGGACATTATCTCAACAGGTGGGACCAAAGTTGTCCTTGACAATGCTGGGGTAGATACCATTGCTATCGACGATGTGACTGGGTTCCCAGAAATGATGGACGGTCGTGTCAAGACCCTTCATCCAAATATCCATGGTGGGCTCTTGGCTCGTCGTGACTTGGATAGTCATCTTCAAGCAGCCAAGGATAATCAGATTGAGCTCATTGACCTTGTGGTGGTCAATCTCTATCCTTTCAAGGAAACGATTCTCAAACCAGACGTGACTTATGCTGACGCAGTGGAGAATATCGATATTGGTGGTCCATCTATGCTTCGTTCAGCAGCTAAAAATCATGCCAGCGTGACAGTTGTAGTAGATCCTGCTGACTATGCTGTGGTGCTTGATGAATTGGCAGCAAATGGTGAAACAAGTTACGAAACTCGCCAACGTTTAGCAGCCAAGGTTTTCCGTCACACAGCGGCTTATGATGCCTTGATTGCAGAATACTTCACAACTCGAGTCGGAGAAAGCAAGCCAGAAAAACTGACCTTGACTTATGACCTCAAGCAATCAATGCGTTATGGGGAAAATCCTCAGCAGGATGCGGACTTTTACCAAAAAGCCTTACCGACTGACTATTCGATTGCATCAGCGAAACAGCTCAACGGTAAAGAATTGTCCTTTAACAATATCCGTGATGCAGATGCTGCTATCCGTATTATCCGTGATTTTAAAGACCGTCCAACCGTTGTGGCTTTGAAACACATGAACCCATGTGGAATTGGTCAAGCTGACGACATCGAGACTGCTTGGGATTATGCTTATGAGTCTGACCCAGTGTCTATTTTTGGTGGAATTGTCGTCCTCAACCGTGAGGTGGATGCTGCGACTGCTGAGAAGATGCACGGCGTTTTCCTCGAGATCATCATCGCACCGAGCTATACGGATGAAGCGCTAGCCATTTTGACCAACAAAAAGAAAAACTTGCGTATCCTTGCCTTACCATTTGATGCCCAAGATGCAAGCAAAGTGGAAGCTGAGTACACTGGTGTAGTAGGTGGACTTCTGGTGCAAAACCAAGACGTGATCAAAGAAAGCCCAGCTGACTGGCAAGTGGTGACCAAACGCCAACCAACTGAGACAGAAGCGACTGCCCTTGAGTTCGCTTGGAAAGCTATCAAGTATGTCAAATCAAATGGAATCATCGTGACTAATGACCACATGACACTTGGCGTTGGCCCTGGTCAAACCAATCGTGTGGCTTCCGTCCGTATTGCTATTGACCAAGCTAAAGATCGCCTTGACGGTGCTGTCCTTGCTTCGGATGCCTTCTTCCCATTTGCGGATAACGTTAAAGAAATCGCTAAAGCAGGTATTAAGGCCATCATCCAGCCAGGGGGCTCAGTCCGTGACCAAGAGTCTATCGAAGCTGCTGATAAATATGGATTGACTATGGTCTTCACAGGAGTAAGACATTTTAGACATTGATGGGTATTTAAAAATTAGCTCATTATCAACTGTGATAAATGATTTATCGCTAACAACGAGAGAAGACGTAAGTTGTCTTCTCTTTTTGTATGTCTAAAACAATAAGCATTTTAGTGTTAGAAATTATTAAAATGATTTGTTAGAGCTGTTCATGACTAATCTAGAAAAACTCAGTTTCTCACTTAACTATTTTTCATACGTTTTATGGTGTTTAAGGTTGTTGTGACTAGCTCGTTAACAGGCATGGCTTTATAATCTCCTTTTAACCATTCATCAAAAATATTGTAGAGACCGCTGGTAATGAATCTACTATCATAAGTGATTTGCCTTTGATCACTATTTGTGATGTGCCAAGGTGCCATGACAGTGGTATAAGCAGTAGGAAGCTTATCATAAGACCTTTGCAAGATAAGCACGAGTAAGTTTGCGTCTTGCAAAATTTTTAATGGCTCAGTGTACTGGCTCCAATACTGAAAGAAAAGGTTCACTAAATCTTCAAAATTAGTCAGTTTTGCTGTTTGAAGTTCGATAATATAGTATTGGATTAAGCGGTCTAAATAGTTCGTAAGAACTTCCTCTTTTGAATGGTAATAACGATAAAACGTTCGTCTAGCAATCTGAGCATGCTCACTGAGTTCTGCAATGCTGATATTATGAAGGGATTTCTTAGTTGCTAATAAATCGAACAAGGCTTCCTCCAGCCATTGTCGCGTTTGATATTCCATGGTATTTTTCCTTTCCTGTCACACTTTTGGTCAAACTGTGCCAATTTCTCTTAACCTCTTGTTTTTGTAACAGTTTATCTTTATACTAAAAGTGTTACGCGTGATATATGATTATCATTTATTCTTAACATTGTACAATTGTTAGTTGTTATTAAGGAGGTAAAGATATGAGCATTCTTTTTAATGTTTGGATGCTACCTATTTTATTTATTTTACACGATTTTGAAGAAATGATTTTTATGCCCTTGTGGAAAACACGGTATCATCAAAAATTAGAAACTTTTAAGAAACCGTTCTTTGGTTCCGTTACGCAAGGCTCCGCTTTTGCAGTAGGTGTGTTGGAGGAATTTATCATCCTGATGTTTATTTCTGGATTCTGCCAAATAACTCACAACACTTTACTCTATTTATCTTTTGTAATAGCTTATACATCTCATTTCATAATCCATTATATCATGTGCATGCAATTTAGGGGTTATGTTCCTGGAGTCGTCACAGTAACCCTAGAATTGCCAATAGTTCTAATGATTATTTCCCACTATTGGTCTTCTGACGTTCCTTTGTTATCAGTCTTTGTCTATCTTTTATTAGCCATGATAATAGCTTTTACGAATCTTAAAATCATGCATCTCATCATGCCAAAAATTCAAACACATCTAGAAAAATACGCGAAATGAAAAACGATTAAATGAGAGCTACTTTTTAACCTTTCTGATATAACTGGTTAATGAGCAGCCAAGAGTCTATCGAAGTGGCTGACAAATATGGCTTGACCATGGTCTTCACAGGAGTAAGACATTTTAGACATTAAGAAAACAAAAGGGAAGAAAACAGTTTCTTTCCTTTTTTGGCTTAAAATGCTAAGTGAAACAAGATTGAAACGAACGTTTGTGGTATAATGTTAGTAAATAATTCGCAAAAGAGGTTGAGAGATGAAGCTGTTAGTTGTCGGTTCGGGTGGTCGTGAACATGCCATTGCTAAGAAGTTACTTGAATCAAAAGACGTTGAAAAAGTCTTTGTAGCTCCTGGAAATGATGGAATGGCCTTGGATGGGTTGGATTTAGTAAACATTGGAATTTCCGAACATTCCAAACTAATTGAATTTGCCAAGGAGAATGATATTGCTTGGTCTTTTATCGGTCCGGATGATGCTCTTGCCGCTGGGATCGTGGATGATTTTAGCCAAGCTGGGCTCAAGGCTTTTGGTCCGACGAGATTGGCAGCGGAGTTGGAGTGGTCAAAGGATTTTGCTAAGGAAATCATGGTCAAATATGACGTTCCGACAGCAGCCTATGGCACATTTTCAGATTTTGAGGAAGCTAAGGCTTATATCGAGGAGAAAGGCGCTCCTATTGTCGTCAAGGCAGACGGCTTGGCTCTTGGAAAAGGTGTCGTTGTTTCGGAGACGGTTGAGCAAGCGGTCGAAGCAGCTCACGAGATGCTCTTGGATAATAAATTTGGTGACTCAGGTGCGCGTGTGGTTATCGAGGAATTCCTTGACGGAGAGGAGTTCTCTCTCTTTGCCTTTGTCAATGGGGACAAGTTCTACATCATGCCAACGGCTCAGGACCATAAACGTGCCTATGATGGCGATAAGGGCCCTAACACGGGCGGTATGGGAGCTTATGCGCCAGTTCCCCACTTGCCACAGAGCGTGGTTGATACGGCGGTTGACACCATTGTCAAGCCTGTCCTTGAAGGGATGATTCAGGAAAGTCGTCCGTATCTTGGTGTCCTTTACGCAGGGCTTATCCTAACAGCAGATGGACCTAAAGTTATCGAGTTCAATGCTCGGTTCGGAGATCCCGAAACTCAGATTATCTTGCCTCGTTTGACATCTGACTTTGCGCAAAATATCACGGATATTTTGGATGGCCAAGAGCCAGCCATCACATGGACAGACAAGGGTGTGACTCTGGGCGTGGTTGTCGCGTCAAACGGCTACCCGTTAGACTATGAAAAGGGTGTCAAGTTGCCAGCCAAGACCGAGGGCGACATCATCACCTACTATGCAGGAGCTAAGTTTGCGGAAAATAGCAGAGCATTGCTATCAAATGGCGGACGTGTCTATATGCTTGTCACCACAGCCGATACCGTCAAAGAAGCCCAAGAAACCATCTATCAAGAACTCTCCCAACAAAAAACAGAAGGCCTCTTTTACCGAACAGATATCGGAAGCAAGGCTATGAAGTAAAAGTATAAAAATAACGCGACGAAGTCGCCAAATACGTTAATGGTCGCCGTGGTGAAAAGACCAGAACATTCACTGTTCTGGTCGGGGGAAACTTTGAGACCTTAGGCTCAAAGTTTAGGAATGAAACCGAAGGTTTGCTTCCGTCCCCACCACCTAAGACCATTATCAAAAAAGAAAAGGAAAAATTATGACTAAACCAATTATTTCCATCATCATGGGCTCTAAATCTGACTGGGCAACCATGCAAAAAACAGCTGAAGTCTTAGACCGCTTTGGTGTAGCCTATGAAAAGAAAGTCGTCTCTGCCCATCGCACGCCTGACCTCATGTTTCAGCATGCAGAAGAAGCCCGCAGTCGCGGCATAAAGGTCATCATCGCCGGTGCTGGTGGTGCCGCGCATTTGCCAGGTATGGTAGCAGCCAAAACGACTCTACCTGTTATCGGTGTGCCCGTCAAATCACGTGCGCTCAGCGGTCTGGACTCCCTCTATTCGATTGTGCAGATGCCGGGCGGTGTGCCTGTGGCAACTATGGCAATCGGTGAAGCGGGAGCGACAAACGCTGCCCTGACTGCCCTTCGGATCTTGGCCATTGAGGACCAAGACCTAGCAGCAGCGCTAGCAGATTTTGCAGAAGAGCAAGGAAAAATCGCAGAGGAGTCTACAAATGAGCTCATCTAAAACAATCGGAATTATCGGTGGCGGTCAGCTGGGTCAGATGATGGCCATTTCTGCTATCTACATGGGGCACGAGGTCATCGCGCTGGATCCAGCGGCGGATTGTCCAGCCTCTCGCGTGGCAGAGCTTATCGTGGCGCCTTATAACGATGTGGATGCCCTGCGTCAGCTGGCTGAGCGTTGCGATGTCCTGACCTATGAGTTTGAAAATGTCGATGCGGACGGTTTGGATGCCGTTATCAAGGATGGTCAGCTCCCTCAAGGGACGGACCTGCTCCGCATTTCTCAAAATCGGATCCTTGAAAAGGACTTTTTGTCAAACAAGGCTCAAGTCACCGTAGCACCATACAAGGTCGTGACTTCAAGCCAAGACTTGGCAGATATTGACCTGTTGAAAATCTATGTCCTCAAGACTGCGACTGGTGGCTATGATGGACACGGGCAAAAGGTCATTCGCTCAGAAGCAGATTTGGCAGAAGCCTATGCGCTAGTCGATTCAGCAGACTGCGTTTTGGAAGAATTCGTCAACTTTGACCTTGAGATTTCTGTTATCGTGTCTGGTAATGGCAAGGACGTGACAGTTTTCCCAGTTCAGGAAAATATTCACCGCAACAATATCCTGTCTAAAACCATTGTACCAGCTCGCATTTCAGAAAGTTTAGCTGAAAAAGCCAAAGCTATGGCGGTGCGAATCGCAGAACAACTGAGCCTCTCTGGAACCCTTTGTGTGGAAATGTTTGCGACAGCTGATGACATCATTGTCAATGAGATTGCCCCACGACCACATAACTCTGGGCACTACTCTATCGAAGCCTGCGACTTCTCTCAGTTTGATACCCATATCTTGGGTGTTCTCGGAGCACCATTGCCAGCTATCAAACTGCATACGCCTGCAGTCATGCTCAACGTCCTCGGCCAACACGTCGAGGCTGCTGAAAAATATGTCACAGAAAATCCAAGCGCCCACCTCCACATGTATGGTAAAATAGAAGCGAAGCACAACCGCAAAATGGGACATGTGACCTTGTTTAGTGATGTGCCAGATAGTGTGGATGAGTTTGGGAAAGGGATTGATTTTTAGGTGAGAATAGCAATTTTAGGTCTTGGGGTTATCGGGACCATTTATGCCTATGCTTTTCAAAAAGCAGGTCATCAGGTAGAGCACGTGCTGAGAGAAAGTAAGAAAGGTACAGCACCAAACGTTTTGACAGTTGATTTGCTAGATGGTCGTTATGTTTCCAAAGGTGAAAATAAACGGGATACCTATGTGGTTCATGTGGCGGAAGATCATGCGGAATATGATTTTATTTTTATCAGTGTGCGTCATGGTTTTGTAAAAGAAGCCGTGGAAACCTTGCGAGAAAATCGGATTAAAGGAACTCTCGTTTTCTTCTGTAATTTCTGGAATACGCGAGAGGAAGTAGAGAAATGGGCAGGGGAGTATAACTATATTCTCGCATTTCCGACAGCTGGTGGTCATATGAATAAGGACCATTTGGATGGCGTCTTGTTCGACCATTTAATGTTAGAAGGGGAGAAAAAAGCACACATCCCCAATTGTGCTGACTTGACGGATTTGCTGACTTCAGCAGATTTGAAGTGGGAGATTCCCCATGATATGGTCGAGTGGATTTGGATTCACATGGCGATTAATGCGGGTGTCACCTCGACAGCTGCACGCTCGGGAAATCTAGAAAATCCAGAAAAATTGGCTTTGAACTTGATGAACAGTTCTTCGGAATTATCATTAGCCATCAAGGCCATTCGAGAGGCTTTGAAAGTCGTAGAAGCGCGTGGTGTGAATTTGAAACTTTACAAAGCAGAACTCTTGCCTTATAAAATTCCCGCTTGGATTGCAGGGAAGGCCATGAAAGCTATGTTTGCGAAAAATGAGCTGACCCGAAAAATCATGACCTTGCATAATGACAAACAAGATATCTTTTATTGTTGTCAAAGTGTTTATCAGACTGGTCTGAAGTTGGGTGTTGAGATGCCTATTCTAGAAGCCAATATGAAGGGGATTTCTGTCTAGAGTATTCTGGTTGTACAATGGTTTTATTGAACAAGATAAGGTTGTGGAGCAGTCGTTGAGGTCTTGTGTGCTAGTGGGGATCACGAAAAGGTGAAAGACAAGCATGAAGAGCTAGTAGCTCAGCACCCAGAAAACTATTTGGTGATTTATGATTTGCCACTGGATACGGATTTGAATACGCTAGATCATTATCCATTTGTGTGAATTGGGAAAGAAGAGTTTGAGGAATTTTAAAGTAGGAGATACAAAATGGGAGAGTTAGCTTTAAAGAACGATAAACTCATTGAAGAAGAGAAAAATAGTAGTCAACTTGATATTAGACTTTTTCAAAATAAAAGTAAGATGTTTGAAAAAGTTGGAAATTACTTTACTACCATCGTTAACTCCTATAATGAAGTAAAACAGAATATTGATCCTAAAGAAATATATGTTGTTAAATTTACTCAAGAACAGCTAGATAAATTCAATAGGGGAGATATTGATTTTCAAAAAACGGTAGATATGAAGTCTTTATTGCCAAATTTTGTATCAAAAGGGACTAATAATAATATTGTTTCAATGGCTAGACTTGAAAAAATTGTATTAGACAATCCAGAAGCTTTACAAAATGTTGTGTCAAATGTAAATCGGTTGGTTGAAGCTCAAAAAGTAAGTGAACTGGAGTTATTGCTGTCAGAAGTAAAACAGATTTCTTTAGATATTAAACAAGGTCAAAAAGATGATAGGCGGTCCAAAATATTGGGGGCAGAAAGTACAATAGAGCAAGCATTATTAATGAGTGATGAAAATCCTCAAAAAGAGTATCTGTTATTGAATGCAATTAATCAATTAAATGAAGGACGAGCATCTATTATAAAAGAATTTGAAGAAGTTGTGGCTAAAAATTTATCCATACCAAAAACTAATTTATTTTTATTTCTAAAATCAACTATTGATGATAAATTTAATGAGGATGTTTCAAATAGCTTTGCAGAATTAAATGACCAATTTTCATATATTGTAAAGGCAAGTGATTTACTAGCTAAAATATACACAGTGACAAGTAACAATGGCTTGATTGACACTGTTTATACGCCTGTTAAGAATTTGATTGAAAATAACCATGAGTATATATCAAAACTGGTAGAATTACAGGAAATAAGTGCAGAGGAGCAAGGGCGGTTAAAATGGTGTATCGAGCTGAATGATTTTATTGGAAAAATTGGAGCAACTGAATTGTCAGATGATGATATTATTACAATTGAATTTTCAGGTCAGGAATTATTAAAGGGAGTAAAAGATGGATAGAAAGCAAATACACAAGATTGGAAAAAGCATGAATAAGCCTGTTAAATTTGTAAAGAACCATGCAGGAAAAATTATGACAGTGATTGCCACAGTTGTTTCAGTAGTTACATTTATTGACGGCAGAAAAAATAAATAGATTTACTGTCATACATAGAATTAAATTTTGGGAAAAGGCTACGTTTTAAATTGAATTGAAAGGTAGGAGAATAATCTCATCATGTTAGAAAATCTCAAATACTTAAAAAATGATATGGTAGCAAAGAAATGGACTATCTGTAGTTTTATCTTTGTCTATAAAAGAGTGGAGTATATAGTCCTTGTAAAACGATTTGTTGGTAGGGAGCAAAGGATTGAAGAGTACGCATTAGTGAAGCTACATTTTATAGAAGCTGATAACTTATACCATGAGTTACAAGTCGAGGCAAACAGCCAAAGATTGATTGTAGAAGCTAGAACTTTAAGAGAATTTTTTGGAATTGAGTACGGTGATAATTTAGGTAATATACTAAAACAATTCACAAATCAATTAGGTGAGTCAATACCCAAAAAGGTTCCTGAACAAAGAACAGGTGCTGAACAAGCCGCCTTAGTAAATTCTCTAAGTCGGAGTGATGCAGAGAATCCAAATAAAATTTATTGTTATGGCGTAAAAAGAAATTCAAATGGGGGACAACGAAGTGAGTTTAATTCAGATAAAACCAAATTGTTGCGACCAGATTTGTTTAGATATTTTGAAAATGACACTAGTATCAGTTTCTGTTATAGTGATGATATCAATAAAGAAAATAATGATTCTGAAATTTTAAGAAAATTTAGTGATACTAGATAGACATGGTTTTGTATTGGCTGGTGTTTTGTAATAAATATAATAGTGAATAACAATTATATTTTTGAAACTAACTATATTACCTAATCATTCAACATTTAGAAAGTTATCTTGCGACTTTAGGTTCAAGATTTAGTCATGAGATCTCGAAGGAAGTTGCAGATGTCCGACCCACCACTTAAGTGAAACATTAAAAGAAAGGAAAATAAAATTACATGATTGAAAGATATAGTCGCCCTGAGATGGCGAACATTTGGAGTGAAGAAAATAAATACCG
Source organism: Streptococcus oralis (assembly GCF_026782235.1). Classification (GTDB taxonomy): domain Bacteria; phylum Bacillota; class Bacilli; order Lactobacillales; family Streptococcaceae; genus Streptococcus; species Streptococcus oralis_CC. The sequence goes on from NZ_JAKUWE010000005.1 coordinate 37,662, forward strand.
TGCTTGGCTTGAGGTGGAAATCTTGACTGACGAGGCATGGGCTGAGTTGGGGGAAATCCCTAAGGAAGATGTGGCTTTGATTCGTGAGAAGGCGGACTTTGACATCGACCGTATTTTGGAGATTGAGCAGGAGACGCGCCACGATGTGGTAGCTTTCACGCGTGCAGTTTCTGAGACGCTTGGTGAGGAGCGCAAGTGGGTTCACTATGGCTTGACTTCTACCGACGTGGTGGATACTGCCTATGGCTACCTTTACAAACAGGCTAACGACATCATCCGTCGTGACCTTGAAAACTTCACTAACATCATCGCTGACAAGGCCAAGGAACACAAGTTCACCATCATGATGGGGCGTACCCACGGTGTGCACGCTGAGCCGACAACTTTTGGTCTTAAATTAGCGACTTGGTACAGTGAAATGAAGCGTAACATCGAGCGTTTCGAGCATGCAGCTGCTGGAGTGGAAGCTGGTAAGATTTCAGGTGCGGTTGGGAACTTTGCCAACATCCCACCATTTGTAGAGCAATACGTCTGCGACAAGCTGGGTATCCGTGCCCAAGAAATCTCAACACAGGTGCTTCCTCGTGACCTTCATGCTGAGTACTTTGCAGTTCTTGCCAGCATCGCGACTTCCATCGAGCGTATGGCGACTGAGATTCGTGGTCTTCAAAAATCTGAGCAGCGCGAAGTGGAAGAGTTCTTTGCCAAAGGTCAAAAAGGTTCTTCAGCAATGCCTCACAAACGCAACCCTATCGGTTCTGAGAACATGACAGGTTTGGCGCGTGTTATCCGTGGTCATATGGTGACAGCCTATGAGAACGTCGCTCTCTGGCACGAACGTGATATTTCCCACTCATCAGCTGAACGTATCATCACACCAGATACAACCATTTTGATTGACTACATGCTCAACCGTTTCAGAAATATCGTCAAGAACTTGACGGTCTTCCCAGAAAATATGATCCGCAACATGAACTCTACGTTTGGTCTTATCTTTAGCCAACGTGCTATGTTGACCTTGATCGAAAAAGGCATGACGCGTGAACAAGCCTATGACTTGGTGCAGCCAAAAACAGCCTACTCCTGGGACAACCAAGTAGATTTCAAACCGCTTCTGGAAGCAGATCCAGAGGTGACTTCTCGCCTGACTCAAGATGAAATCGACGAAATCTTCAACCCTGCATACTACACTAAACGAGTGGACGATATCTTTGAACGTATCGGACTGGGTGACTAATCCTAACAATAAAAAGCGAGATTCAATCTCGCTTTTTTATATGCTTGTCTAAGGGGGTTAATCTTCTTTTCTCTTAGTGAGGCCGTAAGCTGCTAGTGTGGCCATGAGTCCTGCTGCGACCAAGCCTGCAGAGTCTTGACTTCCTGTTGCAGGAAGTTGTTTTTCTTCTGCTTTGCTAGTAGTTGGTTCAGCTTGCTCAGCTTTCTCAACGGCAGTTCCGGCTTCGACCACCTGAGCGACCGCTTCCTGCGATACCGCACTATTGACAAGGGTTCTTTCTTCCTTGCCATCAGCAGTAGTGCTGACAGAGTAGAAAATCGTACGACGACCATTTACACCAGTAACGACGACTTGACTTTGTCCTTTTGGCAATTGCGGATTTTCACGTGTTACGGTAGTGAATGGAATCTCTTCCTCTTGGATGTCCAGTCTAGGTTTTTCCTCTGCGACTGGGGCAAGACCGTGTTCATCCCCTACATGGGTAACAAGGGTTCCGACTTCAATAACTTGTGTCACTGCTTCTTGGGTCACAAGACTATCTACAAGAGTTTTCACATCCTTACCGTCAGCACTAGTGCTCACAGAGTAGTAATGACTGCGACGACCGTTAGCACCTTTAGTAACGACTTGAGTCTTTCCTTTGAGTAAGAGTGGATTTTCACGTGTCACGGTAGTGAACGGAATCTCTTCTTCTTGGATATCTAGTCTTGGTTTCGCTTCGGCAGCTGGAGCAAGACCACTTTCATCCCCTTTGTGAGTAATAGGGGCACCGATTTCAACCACTTGGGTCACAGGTTCTTTGGTTACTTGGCTATCTAGAACGGTTTCTGTTTGTTTACCATTTTCAGTAAGGACAGAGATGTAATGAGTGCGTTCACCATCTACACCGGGTGTGACAATCTTTTCTTGCTTAGCTGGGAGGTTCGGATTTTCTTTTTTGATAACCTCAAAAGGAATCTTTTCTGCTCTTGTGATGAGTTCTGGTTTGGTTTCAACATTGGCAGCTAGTTCGTTTTCATCGAGGCTTCCTGAGTGGGTTGCTGCTGGTTTGAGGCCTAGGCGGGCTGCTTTGAGCTTGGCTACAAGAGCGTCTAACTCGGCTTGTTTATTACGGTTGAGGTTGTAGTTGAGGGCTTCTTTAGCTGTATTTAAGGCGTCCAAGCTTTCCTTGCTGTATCCATCCAAGTTTGCAGGGATTTGAGCAAGCTCCTCACGGAGGGCATTGTAGTTAGCGCGGAAGTAGTCTTTGTTATTGTCTGCAAAGGCAGTCATGAGTTCAAAAATTTCTTCTTCCTTGTACTCAGCGCTTGGTCTATCTGCCCAGATGGCAAGCATGCTTCCAACTGTTGGAAGGTCTACCTCAGGATATTTGGTAGATGCAAGCTGGTTAAATGGTGTTTTTTTAGTGTTTTCAATTGCCTTTTTGAGGAAACCGCCACCATCTTCAGGTTTTTGACCGAGAATGTAGTACCAGTCTCCGTTAGTATTAAGGAATTTATAGCCTTTACTTGCAAGGTACTGAGGAGATGCAAGGTTGTAGCCCCACCATCCTTTAGACCAGTAAGAGATGATGACATCCTTATCAAACTCAACATCATCCTTGTCCTCGTAGTAGAAACCATCGTTGAAGGCCATTGGTTGAAGGCCTCTTTCTTTAGCCATAGCAGCAAGGGTGTTAGAGTACTCAGCAAACTTGCCATAGAGTCCATACCATTTGAGGTAGTACCAGCCTTGGGCGTTGGTAGCATCATTGGCATATTCGTCTGTACCGTAGTTGAAGATCTTAGTTTTGCCTGCAAAGAAGTCCATGTACTTGCCGATGAGGGCTTTGACAAAGTTCATTGCTTCTTCGTTTTCAAGGTCCATGGTTGTTTTGGAGACTTTATCAAAATTAGCTTGAGGGTTTGCGATACCTAATTTTTCCATAGCGACAAGCATGGCATCCATGTGACCTGGGCTGTTGATCGCTGGGATGAGTCCGATACCTTTTGATTTTGCGTACTCGATCAATTCAGTGATTTCAGCTTGGCTAAGAGTGGTTCCGTTTGGATCATCGTAGTAAGCTTTTGTTCCTTCGATGATGGCCTTTTTGACATCGTCACTTGCATAAGTTTTTCCGTTAGCTGTGATGGTCATGTCATCAAGGAGGAAGCGAAGTCCATCATTTCCAAGGAGGAGATGCACATCAGAGTAGCCGAGTTCGCTTGCCTTGTCTACGATGCGTTTGAGTTGGTCAAGCGTGAAGTACTTACGTCCAGCATCGATAGAAATTACCTTGTTTTTGGCAAGCTTTTCAACTTCGCGTTTCGCGTCTTCTTCTTTTTGAGCTTCTGGTGTGAAGGTCAAGTTGCTTACAGCTTCTTGGAGTTTTGCGATTGCTTGATCAATAGTGTCTTGTTGGGCACGGCTGAGGTTGCTATCGAGTGAGCGAATGGCTTTTTCAGCTTCTTTTACAGCTGCAACACTTTCTGCAGTATAGCGGTTAAGGTCTGTTGGTACTTCTTTCAGAGCTTGTTCAGCAGACTCATAGTCGGCAGCAAAGTACTCAGCATTGGCATTTGCGAAGCTACGCATGAGTTTGAAGAGGCGAGATGGTGAATAGCGTGCAGATGGGGTATCCGCCCAAGCAGCTACCATACCACCGATGAACGGAATATCTGCTCCTTCAGATTTTGGAACAGAAGTGATTGGAGTGTTCTTAATCCCATTGAGACCTTGGTCCAGGTTGTACCAGCCTTGACCATCGGCATTTCGTCCGAGGACGTAGTACCAAGCATCATTGGTATTAAGGATTTGGTGGCCTTTTTCCACTAGAAGTTTAGAAGAAGCGACGTCGTATCCGCCCCATCCACCAGTCCACATAGAAACGATGATATCTTTGTCAAAAGTACCAAAGCTTGTATCGCTATTGTAGTAGATTCCATCGTTGAAGGCCATTGGTTTGAGACCGTGAGATTTAACGATGCGAGCAAGGTCATTAGCATAAGCGATAAATTTGTCATAACCCTTATCTGGGAAGCCATCTTCGGGATACCACTTGTAGGCTTGAAGAACGCTCCAACCTTTGGCATCTGTAGCGTCGTTGGCATATTCGTCTAGTCCGATATTGAAAATATCAGTTTTTCCAGCGAAGTAAGCAGCATACTTGTCGATCAGAGCTTTGGTAAATGCAAGAGCCTCCTTGTTATCAAGGTCAACGGTACGAGCAGATTCCTTACCAAAGTAGTTGAAGTTCGGTTTTTGGATGCCTAGTTCTTTCATTGCATGCAAAATCGCATCCATGTGACCAGGGCTGTTTACAGTTGGGATGAGACCAATGCCTTTGTTTTTAGCGTAGTTAATCAAGTCTGTCATCTGACTCTCTGTCAAATGGTTGCCGTTTGGATCCTTGTAGTAGGCATCGGTTCCGTTTTCAAGTGCACGTTTGACATCGTCACTTGCATAGGTTTTGCCATTGGCTTTGATCGTCATGTCATCCAGCATGAAACGCATGCCATCGTTTCCAACTAGTAAATGAAGATCAGTATAGCCGTAGTGTTTGGCCTTATCGATGATTTCTTTGAGCTGCTCAGGCGAGAAGTACTTGCGTCCAGCGTCGATTGAGATCATTTTTCGTTTTGCCAGTTTTTCATTTACCTGAGCTGCTCGTTCTGTGCTAGGAGTGGCTACTGCAGGTGTGACGGCTTCATTTTTCTTTTCTGAAGGAGTACTTTCAGCAGGAGTTTCAGCTGGGGCAGAACTTTCTTTCTCGGCAGTAGGAGATGGAGCAGCATTTTCTGTCACAACTGGTGCAGTTGTTTCTTCCGTTTTTGGAGCAACTGTTCGAGGAGCCTCCTGGTCTTCTTTGACTTCCTCTTTTACAGGATCATCAGCCTTTTCTTCCAGTTTTTCTGGAACCTTGGAGTCTACAGCTTCTTTGACTGCTTGAGGATTCTCCTGAATAGTTTGAACAGTTTCTTCAGCTGTTGGAGCTGGAGTAATCCCGTCAGCAGATACGACTTGTGCGCTAAAAGCAAATCCTATAAGTACAGAAGCTGCCCCAACCGCGTATTTACGGATGGAGAAGCGCTGTTTCTTTTCTAGTTTCATGACAAAACCTCCTTGTTATTATCATATATGATAGCGTTTACATAAAACCGATTTTATTTTATTATCTAAGGAGTAAAATGTCAAGTGGGTTTATATAAGAACTATAATAAATAGAGGAAATCATAAGATTTAGAAGAAAATTATTTCTAGAAATGAGAAAGAGAAAGCCGATATTTAACTTGTTTTTAGTAAAAACGCTACTAATTAAATAAGAACCTTTCAGAGCATTTCCATAGCCTCGGCCTCATGCTATAATAGGTATAGAAAAAGCCTGAGCTAGGCTCAAGCTTTCTCTTAATGACCTCGATTACATGAGAGGAATTTAATTTTGTAGTAGTCTGCTCGCTTATACGTTTCACTATAGGCGAGGACTTGGCCAGTAGCCTCAAGTTTAGTAGTCTTGGTTTGGAAGACAGTTGGAAATTGCGTATCGATTCCAAGTACAGAAGCAACGTGCTCTGGTGTTGGAAATGCGATTTCATTGATTTCCTCAAAATGTTCATCATTCATGTGAATGCGGTAATCCAATTTGAAACGTTTATAGATAGAACTATAATAGTCAAGATTTGGATAGTTGGCATTGATGTATTGTTCAGGAATATAAGATGTGTGGTAGATGTAAGTTACACCATTTGTTTGACGGGTACGTTCAATTTTGTAGTAGAACTGATCTCCGCGTAATCCAAGTTTCTCTAGGTATTCAAGCTTGTTTCCGCGCTCGATAGAAAGGACAGTAACTTTATCGTCTTTTGTTTCAAAGATTTCGACATCTGAAAATTCAACGAGTTTGTGCTTGCGGGCACGTGAAACGAAAGTTCCTTTCCCTTGTTGGCGGACAATATAGCCGTCTTTTGCAAGGTCATTCAAAGCACGCACAACAGTGATTGAACTAACATCATACATCGCGATCAATTCTGCTTCTGTATAAAATTTATCTCCACTTGCAAATTGACCAGAGATGATTTTGTTTTTTAATTCATCTTTAATATATTGGTATTTTGGAATAGCCATAATTTCACCTCGATTCTCTTTCTCCAGTCTTGATTTTACCATAAATACAGACAAAATAGTAGTATTTAGGTAAAAAAAATTAAAATAATAGACTAAAAATGTTATGTTACATGTAAAAAATTCCATTTTATAACCTTGTGAATTATCATACATTAAAATATCGCTTTCATGCTATTTTTAGATAATTTTGGTAAATGGTAAGTAAAAAAATAGAAAAATTTTAAAGAATTTTCTAAAACCTATTGACAAATGCAAAAGATTTGATTATATTTAATATTATAATAAATGAAAGCGCAAACTTAATTCGTCAGAGGTGGTAACATGACAAGATTTAAAATTGAGGACGATTTCTATTTAGATGGGAAGCCGTTCAAGATTTTGTCTGGCGCCATTCATTATTTTAGGATTCCAGCAGAGGATTGGTATCATTCTCTCTATAACTTAAAGGCGCTTGGCTTTAATACGGTCGAGACCTATGTGGCTTGGAATTTACATGAACCCGTTGAAGGGGAATTTGATTTTGAAGGTGCCAGAAATTTGGAGAGGTTTCTTCAAATAGCTCAAGATTTAGGTCTCTATGCCATTGTACGCCCGTCTCCATTTATCTGTGCGGAATGGGAATTTGGTGGCTTGCCGGCTTGGCTCTTGACCAAGGACATGCGAATCCGCTCGTCCGACCCGGCCTACATCGAGGCGGTTGCTCGCTATTATGACCAATTATTGCCAAGGCTTGTGCCTCGCTTGTTGGATAATGGTGGAAACATTCTCATGATGCAAGTCGAAAATGAATATGGCTCTTATGGAGAAGATAAGTCTTATCTACGAGCAATTCGGAAATTGATGGAAGACCGAGGGATTGATTGCCCACTCTTTACTTCAGATGGCCCATGGAGGGCTACTCTGAAAGCCGGAACCTTGATCGAAGACGACCTCTTTGTGACAGGAAACTTCGGTTCTAAAGCTCCGTACAACTTTTCACAGATGCAGGAATTCTTTGATGAGTATGGCAAAAAATGGCCCCTCATGTGTATGGAATTTTGGGATGGTTGGTTCAACCGTTGGAAAGAACCCATCATCACGCGTGATCCAAAAGAGTTGGCAGAAGCTGTTCGAGAGGTGTTAGAGCAAGGCTCCATCAACCTTTATATGTTCCATGGCGGAACAAACTTTGGTTTCATGAATGGTTGCTCGGCTCGAGGAACTCTAGATTTGCCACAAGTTACATCTTACGATTATGATGCCCTTCTCGATGAAGAAGGAAATCCAACTGCTAAATACCTAGCAGTCAAGAAGATGATGGCAACACACTTCCCAGAGTATCCACAATTGGAACCACTTTACAAGGAAAGCATGGAGATAGGGTCCATTCCATTGGCCGAAAAAGTTTCCCTGTTTGAAACCCTGGATAGTCTGGCAAGTCCAACTGAAAGCCTCTATCCAAAAGCGATGGAAGAACTTGGTCAAAGTTATGGTTACCTTCTTTATCGTACCGAAGCAAGTTGGGATGCAGAAGAGGAACGTCTCCGTATCATCGATGGACGTGACCGAGCTCAACTCTATGTAGATGGTCAATGGATTGCCACTCAATACCAGACAGAGATTGGTGAAGATATCTACTGTCAGGGCAACCGAGAAGGCTGTTCAGAGATTGATATCCTGATCGAAAATATGGGGCGTGTTAACTATGGACACAAGTTCTTAGCAGATACACAACATAAAGGAATTCGTACAGGTGTCTGCAAAGATCTACATTTCTTACTGAATTGGAAACAATATCCACTGCCGCTGGATAATCCTGAGAAAATTGATTTTTCAAAAGGATGGATAGAAGGACAACCAGCCTTTTACGCTTTCGACCTTACTGTTGAAGAACCGAAGGATACCTACTTAGACTTGTCTGAGTTTGGTAAGGGAGTTGCCTTTGTCAATGGGCGTCACCTAGGGCGTTTCTGGAACGTCGGCCCGACCCTCTCACTTTATATCCCTCATAGCTATCTCAAGGAAGGTGCTAATCGCATCATCATCTTTGAAACTGATGGCGAATATAAAGAAGAGATTCACTTAACTCGTAAACCTACACTAAAACACATAAAGGGGGAAAACTTATGACAATTGTAGGATGCCGTATCGATGGACGTTTGATCCACGGTCAAGTAGCCAATCTTTGGGCTGGAAAACTAAATGTTTCACGCATTATGGTTGTAGACGACGAAGTTGTTAACAACGATATTGAAAAGAGTGGTTTGAAACTTGCGACACCACCAGGTGTGAAACTCAGTATCTTGCCAGTTGAGAAAGCAGCAGCAAATATCCTTGCTGGTAAATACGATAGCCAACGTCTCTTTATCGTTGCACGTAAACCAGACCGTTTCCTTGGTTTGGTCGAAGCAGGTGTTCCGCTTGAAACACTCAACGTCGGCAATATGTCTCAAACACCAGAAACTCGCTCTATCACACGTTCTATCAACGTGGTAGACAAGGATGTGGAAGATTTCCACAAACTAGCAGAAAAAGGTGTGAAACTCACTGCTCAAATGGTTCCAAATGATCCAGTTTCAGACTTTTTGAGCTTGTTAAAATAGGAAAAAATTTTTAGGAGGTCATTGTTATGATACAATGGTGGCAAATTTTACTTCTCACTTTGTACTCAGCTTATCAAATCTGTGATGAGTTGACAATCGTTTCATCTGCAGGTTCTCCTGTATTCGCTGGTTTTATTACTGGTTTGATCATGGGAGATGTGACAACTGGTTTGTTTATCGGTGGTAGCTTGCAGTTGTTCGTTCTCGGGGTTGGTACCTTCGGTGGTGCTTCTCGTATCGACGCAACTTCTGGTGCGGTTCTTGCAACAGCATTCTCTATCTCTCAAGGTATTGATACAGATCTTGCGATCACAACAATCGCTGTACCAGTAGCAGCACTTTTGACATACTTCGACGTTCTTGGACGTATGACAACTACTTTCTTTGCACACCGTATTGATGCTGCGATCGAACGCTTTGACTACAAAGGTATCGAACGCAACTACCTACTTGGTGCAGTGCCTTGGGCTCTTTCTCGTGCCCTTCCAGTATTCTTCGCTCTTGCTTTTGGTGGTGCTTTTGTACAATCAGTAGTAGACCTTGTTAAAGAATATCAATGGATTGCAGATGGTTTGACACTTGCAGGTCGTATGCTTCCAGGTCTTGGATTTGCAATCTTGCTTCGTTACCTTCCAGTTAAACGTAACCTTCACTACCTTGCAATGGGATTTGGTTTGACAGCTATGTTGACTGTTCTTTACTCATATGTAACAGGTCTTGGTGGAGCTGTTGCGGGTATCCTTGGTACTCTTCCTGCTGATGTTGCTGAAAAGATTGGCTTTGCTAACAACTTCAAAGGTTTGTCTATGATCGGTGTTTCTATCGTAGGTATCTTCCTTGCAGTTGTTCACTTTAAGAACAGCCAAAAAGTAGCTGTAGCAGCACCTTCTACACCATCAGAAAGTGGGGAAATCGAAGATGACGAATTCTAATTACAAACTTACAAAAGAAGATTTTAATCAAATCAACAAACGTAGCTTGTTTACTTTCCAATTAGGTTGGAACTACGAACGTATGCAAGCTTCTGGTTACCTTTACATGATCTTGCCTCAATTGCGTAAAATGTATGGGGATGGAACTCCTGAATTGAAAGAAATGATGAAAGTTCATACTCAATTCTTCAATACTTCACCATTCTTCCACACTATTATCGCTGGTTTTGACCTTGCCATGGAAGAAAAAGATGGTGTAGGTTCAAAAGATGCCGTTAACGGTATCAAGACAGGTTTGATGGGACCATTTGCTCCTCTTGGAGATACTATCTTTGGTTCACTTGTACCTGCTATCATGGGTTCTATCGCAGCAACTATGGCTATCGCTGGTCAACCATGGGGTATCTTCCTTTGGATCGCAGTTGCAGTTGCTTATGACATCTTCCGTTGGAAACAATTGGAATTTGCCTACAAAGAAGGGGTTAACCTTATCAACAACATGCAAAGTACTTTGACAGCTTTGATTGACGCTGCATCTGTACTTGGTGTCTTCATGATGGGTGCTCTTGTAGCAACAATGATTAACTTTGACATTTCTTACAAATTGCCAATCGGTGAAAAGATGATTGACTTCCAAGACATCTTGAACTCAATCTTCCCACGCTTGCTTCCAGCAATCTTTACTGCCTTTATCTTCTGGTTGCTTGGTAAGAAAGGTATGAACTCTACTAAAGCGATCGGTATCATTATCGTTCTTGCAGTAGGTCTTTCATTCATCGGTAAATTCTTGCTTGGAATGGGCGCATAATTTATGGCTAAATCATTAATTTTGGTGAGTCATGGTCGTTTCTGTGAAGAACTTAAAGGTAGCACAGAAATGATCATGGGTCCACAGGACAACATTCATGCGGTGGCTCTTCTTCCAGAAGATGGCCCAGAAGAATTTACTGCAAAATTTGAAGCTGCTATCGAAGGATTGGATGATTTCCTAGTCTTTGCGGATCTTCTCGGTGGTACGCCATGTAACGTGGTGAGCCGCTTGATTATGGAAGGTCGCGACATTGAACTCTACGCAGGGATGAATCTTCCGATGGTGATTGAATTTATCAATGCGAGCCTTACAGGTGCAGATGCGGATTATAAGAGCCGTGCTGCAGAAAGCATTGTAAAAGTCAATGACCTGTTAGTGGGCTTCGATGATGACGAAGATGAATAAGACTCTTCGAAAATCAAATTCAAACCGCGTCAGCGTCGCCTTGCCGTACTCAAGTACAGCCTGCGGCTAGCTTCCTAGTTTGCTCTTTGATTTTCATTGAGTATACGATGTGACAACGTGAAAACCGTTAGAACAGCTTGTATAGAATATACATGGGAATGGGAGTCAATCCATTCCCATATTTTCAATAGGAATGAAACAACAATAGATTAGAGGAACTCTATGCTAAATTACACAAAAGAAGAATTACTTGAACTGGGTGCAGAAATCACGACTCGTGAGATCTACCAACAGCCTGATGTATGGAAAGAGGCTTTTGAAGCCTATCAAGCGAAACGGGAAGAAATTGCAGCCTTTCTGAAAGAAATCGCTGATAAGCATGACTATATCAAGGTCATCTTGACGGGTGCTGGTACTTCTGCTTATGTGGGAGATACCTTGGTGCCTTACTTTAAGGAAGTCTATGACGAACGCAAATGGAATTTCAATGCCATTGCGACAACTGATATTGTTGCCAATCCAGAAACTTATCTGAAAAAAGATGTTGCGACTGTCCTTGTTTCCTTTGCTCGTAGTGGAAATTCACCTGAAAGTGTGGCAACTGTTGACTTGGCTAAAGCCTTAGTTGATGACCTCTATCAAGTGACCATTACTTGTGCAGCGGACGGGAAATTGGCTCTTCAAGCCCATGGCGATGAGCGCAATCTTTTGCTCTTGCAACCAACTGCTTCCAATGACGCTGGATTTGCCATGACTTCTAGCTTTACGTCCATGATGCTAACAGCTCTCTTGGTTTTTGATCCTACAGAATTTGCTGTGAAAGCTGAACGTTTTGAAGTTGTGACGAGCCTTGCGCGTAAAGTTCTAGACAATGCAGCAGATGTTAAGGAGCTGGTTGACCTCGACTTTAACCGTGTTATCTACCTAGGCGCTGGTCCTTTCTTTGGACTTGCGCATGAAGCTCAGTTGAAGATTTTGGAATTGACTGCTGGTCAAGTGGCGACCATGTATGAAAGCCCAGTTGGCTTCCGTCACGGTCCAAAATCTCTTATCAATGAAGATACAGTTGTTTTGATCTTTGGCACAACGACAGACTACACTCGCAAGTACGACTTGGACTTGGTTCGTGAAGTTGCTGGTGATCACATTGCTCGTCGTGTTGTGCTCTTAAGTGATCAAGCCTTTGGTCTTGAAAATGTCAAAGAAGTAGCCCTTGGTTGTGGCGGTGTCTTGAACGATATTTACCGTGTCTTCCCTTACATCGTTTATGCCCAACTCTTTGCCCTATTGACTTCACTCAAGGTAAAAAATAAACCAGATACGCCGTCTCCTACTGGTACCGTAAACCGTGTGGTACAAGGTGTGATCATTCATGACTATCAAAAATAAGGAAGTATCTATGAGTAAATTACAATTAAGTCCCAATAAAGTAGCCTGCCTGCAAAAACTCTCTGACGAGAACGGCATTATCTCAGCCCTTGCCTTTGACCAACGTGGTGCTTTGAAACGCCTCATGGCTCAATACCAAACAGAAGAGCCAACAGTAGCTCAAATGGAAGAACTCAAGGTCTTGGTTGCAGATGAATTGACAAAATACGCTTCTTCTATGCTTCTAGACCCAGAGTATGGACTTCCAGCTACAAAAGCGCTTGATGCCAACGCCGGCCTTCTCCTTGCTTATGAAAAAACTGGCTACGACACAACTAGCACTAAACGCTTGCCTGACTGCTTGGATGTTTGGTCTGCAAAACGCATCAAAGAACAAGGTGCGGATGCAGTCAAATTCTTGCTTTACTACGATGTAGACAGTTCTGACGAACTCAACCAACAAAAACAAGCCTACATCGAACGCATTGGTTCTGAATGTGTGGCTGAAGATATCCCATTCTTCCTTGAAATCCTCGCTTACGATGAAAAAATCGCTGATGCAGGTTCTGCAGAATACGCAAAAGTGAAACCACACAAGGTTATTGGTGCTATGAAGGTCTTCTCAGATCCACGCTTCAACATCGATGTCTTGAAAGTGGAAGTTCCAGTCAATGTTAAATATGTTGAAGGCTTTGGTGATGGTGAAATCGTGCATACACGCGAAGAAGCAGCAGCTTTTTTCAAAGCACAAGATGAAGCAACTAATTTGCCATATATCTACTTGAGTGCGGGAGTGTCAGCCAAACTCTTCCAAGAAACCCTTGTCTTTGCCCACGAATCAGGCGCAAACTTCAACGGCGTTCTTTGTGGCCGTGCAACCTGGGCAGGATCAGTTGAAGCCTACATCAAAGACGGTGAGGCAGCAGCTCGTGAATGGCTTCGCACAACTGGATTTGAGAACATTGATGAACTCAACAAAGTTCTTCAAACAACAGCGACTTCATGGACTGAACGTGTGGAAGCATAAAACAGGTATAGAGGAATCCCTTTTTGTTAAGCAAATGCTTAGGTTTTCTAACAAAGGATTCTGAAAATAGAAACTACAACCATAGATGGTGCATACACTCTCTATGGTTTGTTTACTTAAGAGAAATGGATCAAAGGAGAGAAGAATGAAAGCATACACAGAGCGTGTATTTGGAAATCATGAGGGCAAGGATGTCTTGGCCTATCGCTTTGAGACTGACAGTGGCTATCAACTAGAAATCATGACCTATGGTGCGACCATCTTGCGCTATGTCACACCTGACAAGGCTGGAAACTTTGCCAATGTGATCTTGGGCTTTGATGATTTTGATAGCTATGTAGGCAATAGTCCCAAGCATGGAGCAAGTGTAGGTCCTGTAGCAGGCCGTATTGCAGGTGCGACATTTGAGCTCAATGGCCAGACCTATGACCTTGAAGTCAACAATGCCAGCAACTGTAACCACAGTGGTTCAACAGGTTGGGATTCAAGCTTGTTTGAATTGGTAGAGGTGAGCGACCATGGCTTGACCCTCTACACCGAGCGTACAGACGGGACGGGAGGATTCCCTGGCAATCTCAAGATCTGGATCAGCTACCACTTGGAAGAAACTGGCGCCTACGAAGTCAGCTATAAGGTGACGACAGATCAGGATACGCTTGTCAATCCAACTAATCACAGCTACTTCAACTTGTCTGGTGATTTCACGCAGACAGTTGACCGCCATGTCTTCCAGCTAAATACGGAGGGCATTTACCCAATCGCTCCGGACGGTGTTCCGGCTAAGACTCCAGATGCTACTCGTGATGTGGTGAAACACATCTATAATGGAGCCTTGTTGAAGGACATCTTTGCAGAGGAAGATGAGCAAATCCAGTTGGTATCTGGTTTGGATCACCCATTTGCTCTTCCTGCAGGTCATGACAATGCTGGTTTTCTTTATGACCAAAACTCAGGTCGCTTCCTACTTTTCAAGACAGAGGCCCCTTGCTTTGTGGTCTACACAGCAAACTTTGTGGATGAGAGTGTGCTCATCGGAGGCGAGCCAATGGTACAGCACAATGGGATTGCCCTTGAAGCGCAAGCTTTACCAGATGCCATTCATAGCGACCTCAAAGACCAAGTCATTCTCAAAGCAGGGGAAACTTTCACCAGCAAAACTCGCTACGAGCTTGTTGTAAAATAAAAAGAAGAGCTGGTTTCCAGCTCTTTTGAGTTGTCTTCGTTGACATTTTATCTCAATAGTGTATAATTGATGTAATTAATGATGTTACAACAAAAGGAGACACCCGATGACTTATGCGTACCAAAGCCACATTTACCTAGCCGAGGTGGTTTTAAATGCCAAGGATTTGAAGACTCAAACGGCTTTTTATCACCAGATTATTGGCTTGGAGATTTTATCGCAAACGGAGACAGAAGCGATTTTGGGACTTGGTCAAAAAGCCTTGGTTCACTTGATTGCGACAGAAAAGGCTGGCGAAGTAAGGGAGCATTATGGGCTGTACCATCTGGCGATTTTGTTGCCAACAAGAAAAGCCTTGGCAGATGTCTTGAAACACCTAAGTGACCTGCGGATTCCTCTGGTCGGAGGTGCGGATCATGGATACAGTGACGCCCTTTATCTGGAGGATTTGGAAGGAAATGGCATTGAACTCTACCGTGATAAGCCAGTTTCTTCATGGGATATTCGAGAAGACGGTCGCATTATCGGTGTGACCGAAGCCCTCGCGGCACAGGACATCTATGAGCTAGGGGAAAAGGTGGATCCCTTTATCCTAGCTGAAGGGACGAGAATGGGGCATATCCATCTATCGGTTAAGGATAGCCACGCGGCAAGTCAGTTTTATCAAAAGGTGTTAGGGCTAGAAGATAAATTTACTATTCCGAGTGCTAGTTGGATAGCGGCTGGTCAGTACCATCACCACCTGGCTGTCAACGAATGGGCTGGAAAAGGTCTGGCTCCGCGTGAGCAAGGCTTGCCAGGTTTGGCTTACTATGTTCTTGAGGTCGAAAGCAAGGAAGAACTCCTGAACATCGTTAAGCAAGCACAAGAGCTAGAGGCACCAATCAAGTGGTTAAATTCGAGTGAGTTGGATCTTGTAGACCCAGATGGGATTGTGACCCGCATTTGCTTGGCACGATGAGATGTGAAAAACACATCATAGACATAGAAAAAGGCGGACAAGCTCGCATTCTGTTTTTAGAATGCGTACTTGTTCGCTTTTTATGAAATGATAAAGAGTAAAAGAGCTATAGTTATAACCAGACTGTAAAGGTAATCACCTGTTTCTTGTAGGTGACAAATATTTTACCTCTAAATAAGCTGACGAGATGCTGAGCCATAGAGAGACCAATTCCGTGTCCAGATATGGTTTGGTTGTTGTGAGAGGTCTCTGCACGATAAAAGCGATCAAAGAAACGCTTAATATTAACTGCTTGTCCATCCTTATAATCATTAGAAATAGTGATGCAAGTTCGTTTGCGTAGTAGGTAATTTTTGCGTTGGAGCGTCAAGCGAATCGTTCCAGCAGGATCGCAGTATTTTCGGGCATTGTCAAGAAGGATGCTAAGAAGCTCATAAAATTCTTCTTGGGCTACTTTTTCTACAACGTCTGCTTCAATAGAACTTTCAAATTTTTTATCTTCTTTGGTAAAGAGAGGAGCAAAATCTGAGGCAACCTTTTCAGCGATGACGGAGATATTTTGAGGAGCTAATTTGATATCCTCTTGTTCCTCGAGCCGAGCAAGTCGGATGAGTCTTCCAATCAAGTGGTTGAGTCGTTCCGTCTGTTCTTTAGTGCTGATACTCCACTCAGTCTCTCCCTCTATTAACTCCTGTAGTTCGGTATTGGCCGAAATGATGGCTAGAGGCGTTTTAAGTTCGTGTCCTGCATTGGTGATAAACATCCGTTGTTTTTCATAGTTTTTGATAAAAGGACGAATGACAATCCCTGAAATCAAGGTGAAGAGCAGTATGAGGAGGAGTAAGCTAGCTAGGGCCAGCCAGATAGAGACCTGAAGTAGGGTGTCGCGTTCGCGGATATAGTTAGTTGTCTCAAAGAAAACCAGTAGTTTCCCAGTCGTAGATTGGCTCACTTGATAGGTAAAATAGCGTCCCTTATGAGTAATAGAACCATAAGTTTCTTGCTTTTTGAGGATGTTTGGGAGAAAACTTTTGACTTCAGCCTCAGTTAAGGACTGGACATTTGTGAGGGAGATGGCGTAGTCATTTTCCTTTTCTCTGACGGAGAAGTATTGAAAGTTGTAGACAATTCCTTCTTGGATATTTTTCTCAGTCAGACTTTCCTTGATTTCGTCTGTAATAGGAAGTTCGCCCTCATTCTTGGTTAAGATAGAGAGGACGGTGTGGATGTTACCCTCCGTCTGAGTGTAGACGATACTATTCATCAAGACTAGAAAGAAGGTTAGAATCAGAGCAATGGCAAGAGTGGCCGTTGCGATAAATTTGATACGAAGTTTTCGAAACATCTAGTCACCTCCTGTCAATTGGAAGGGGCCTTCTGCAGCCCCAAGTATTTGTAAGCTAGACTGGACACTTTGGAGTTTTTGGCGTAGGTAGGAGATATAGAGAAAGACGAGCTCGTGATCCTGTTCTTCTAGCTCGTCTGGCCAAACCTGCTCTAGAAGTTGTTGACAACTGAGGGGTTGGTTAGCGTGCTGGATAAGGAGAGTCAAGAGTTGGGTCTCCTTTTTCCCCAAACGAATGCTGTTTGTAGCAGCTAATTCTTGTTCGTCAATATCCAAGCGGGTATTTCCTAATTGGATCGTATCTGGGGTATAGTCCTCCAGACGGCGGGCAGTAGAACGGAGTCTGGCCAGAAGTTCTTTGAGAGAGAAGGGTTTGGTCAAGTAGTCGTCAGCACCTGCATCGAGTCCGGTTACGCGGTCGTCCACTTCGGCCATGGCTGTCAACATGATAACGTGAGTCGTATTGCCTGCCTGGCGAATTTCTTTGAGGGCTTCGATTCCAGTTTTAATTGGCATCATGATGTCAAAAATCATGAGGTGATAGTGGTTAGATTTAGCCTTTTCGACAGCATCTTGTCCGTTAAAAACAGAATCAACGCTGTAGCCTTCGCGTTCTAACGCAACAGTGATAACACGGTTTAGTTGGGTTTCATCTTCGGCAAGTAGGATTTTCATAGGTTCTCCTTAGTCTTGATCAGAGCGCTGAATCAAATCACGGATGGTCTGCATGGTCAAATCACAAGAAGCAAGCTCATCGGCACAACGTTTGAGCTCGCGCGTGATTCGCTCAGGATTTTGGATGTTTTTCTTGTATTTCATCTGGTGTTCGAGGCTAGCCCAGGAGTCCATAGCAATTGTGCGCAGTTGAATCTCGATAAAATAGGTACCCTGGTCATTTCCCAGACAGTCTGGGTAGGGAGTGGTCACCTCTAGAATCAGATGATAGGAGCGGTAGCCGTTGGGTTTGACCTGACGGATATAGTCTTTCTCTTTGAAAATATGGATGCTTGGCATCTGGCGAATATACTCTACGATGCGGTAGATATCATCTGTAAAGCCTGTGATAATTCGAACGCCAATAGCATCTCGTATTTCTTTAAGAGCGGATTGACTTGTCTGAGGAAGGCCCTTGCGTTGGCATTTTTCACGCATGCTTTTTTCCGTTTTGATGCGAGCATGCAAATGCTCATATAGTTTGAGGTTGGTTTCTTTTTTGTAATTGGCTGCGGCCTCTTCTATGTCTTGAATAAAGGTTTGCAAGATGGTGGGTAAATAGGTCTCACAGCTACCATAGATAGAATTCATAAGCACGTCCATTCTGAACAGTTTTTTACTATTATATCATGAAAACACCGATATGAGATAAGTTCCTACAAAGACAGATGGGATGAGAATTTTGACAAAGCCCCTTATTCGAGATATAATGAAGAAAAATCGAGCAAGGAAAAAGAAATGACAAACTCAAAGTATATAACACGCTTGAAACGTTCAGAGGGCCAGTTGCGTGGGATTCAAAAGATGATTGAAGAAGGTCGTGACTGCGCTGATATTGTGACGCAGTTGACAGCAGTGAAATCGAGTGTTGAGCGCGTGATTGAGATGATGATTACGGAAAATCTCACCGCCTGCATCAACCAACCACTAGATGACCCCGAGGCTCAAAAAGAACGCCTAGAAAAGGCCATCCGATACTTGATTAAACGGAAATGAACTAATTTTTTGAGACGATAGTTGCAAAGGCATATCTAACTATTAATAGAATAGTTTAATTTGAATCAAAAGAGGCTGGGTAAAGAGTCTTTAAAATTAAAAAACGCATACTATCAGGTGTTGAAAAACCTTGATAGTATGCGTTTTATTTTGGGAAGATTAACTTCATTTTCTCCTGAAATTGAGTTGTTGCTCAGCTTCTTTTGCTTATTCTACTTGACCGGGCCAAGCATTCATACCACCTTCTACGTTGATAACGGTGAAGCCTTGGGCGCTGAGAAATTGACAGGCAGATGCAGAACGTACTCCACCTTGACAGATAACATGGTATGCATGGTCAGGATTGAGTTCTTTATAGCCTTGCTCCAAGGTACTTAACGGAAGATTTTTGGCAACTGGTACATGTCCTGCTTGGAATTCATGTACTTCACGTACATCGATAAGATTTAGATTTTCATGTTGATATTTTTCATAAAAGTCAGCCATGCTGATACTAGTTTCCATATTCGACTCCTTCTGGTTTAGCCATTTTGTATAGTGAATAAGCGCCGTCAAGGTTTTGGACGGGAAATCTTGCTTGTTTGAGGATACGCTCTGCGATGTAGCTGCGTAAACCGCTGTGGCAGCTGACGATATAGGCTTGGTTCTTATCCAGTTCGTCCAAGCGTTCCCGTAGTTCGTTTAGGGGGATGTGGATGGTATCGACTTTGAGTCGGCCACTCTGGAATTCGCCACTTGTCCGTACATCTAGGAATTTCTTGCCCTTGTCCAGTTCGTCTTCTAGTTGGTACCATTGGATATTGTCGCTGAGACCTTCGATAAGGTTCAAGGCTGCGTAGCCCAGCATATTGACGGGATCCTTGGCAGAGCCAAATGGTGGTGTATAGGTGAACTCCAATTCTGGTAAGTCAAAGACGGTGAGATTTCCCTTGATAGCAGTTGCCAGGATATCGATTCGCTTGTCAACGCCTTTCTTCCCGACTCCTTGGGCACCGTAGATTTTTCCAGTGGTTGGGTCAAAGAGGAGCTTCAAGGTCATATCAGTAGCGCCTGGATAATAACCAGCGTGGTCTTTCCCGCTGACATGAAGGGCCTTGTAAGGAAGTTGATTCATGCCAAGACTACGTTCGCTGAGACCAGTCGAGGCGGCTGTCATATCAAAGGTACGAACGATAGCAGTGCCGATACTGCCCTTATTGGTACGACCGAGTCCTGCAATGACGTCCGCCACTTGGCGTCCTTGACGATTAGCAGGAGAAGCGAGAGAGATGAGGGCATCTTGGCCTGTAATTTCTTGCTTGACGGCGATGGCATCCCCAACCGCAAAAATATCTTTTTGACTGGTTTCGTAGTGTTCGTCGACTAAGATACCGCCACGTAGTCCCAGTTCAATCCCTGCAGCCTTAGCCAGTCCATTTTCAGGTTCAACACCGACAGAAAGGATGGTGAGGTCAGAAGTGATCTTTTGACCGTTTTCGAGAACGATGACTTTTCCCTGGCCTCCAAATCGAGTCGCAGACTGAGAAGTGATAACGCGAACGCCGTTTTTAACCAATTCTGCTTGGATAAAGGCTGCCATTTCGTGATCTAATGGTGGCAAGACATGGGGTGCTTTCTCAACGATAGTAACTTGCAATCCACGTTTCGCAAGGTTTTCAGCCATTTCAAGCCCGATAAAGCCTGCACCGATAACGACAGCTTCTTTTGGATGATTGTCCAAGGCAGCCATAATCTCGTCAAGATCGGGAACATTGCGGAGCGTGTAGGTGTTCTTAGCTTCTGCCAAGCCTTCAATGGCAGGAACAAATGGTTTAGCTCCTGGGGAGAGGATCAACTTGTCGTAGCTTTCTGTGAATTCCTGTCCATCGTGTCGCACTGTCACAGTGTGTTCTGCTGGAGAAATCTGGATGACTTCATGAAATGGTCGCACATCGAGATTAAAGCGTGCCCTGAGACTTTCAGGAGTTTGCACCAATAAACTATCACGGTTTGCAATTTCTCCTGAAACATAGTAAGGAAGCCCGCAGTTTGCAAAGGAAACAAAGGGACCTTTCTCAAAAATAATAATCTCAGCGTCCTCCATGAGACGTCTGAGACGGGTTGCTGCTGACATACCGCCTGCAACTCCTCCGACAATGATAATTTTCATTGACTTTCTCCTTTTTGCTTCTAGATGACCTTGCCTGTCCAAGCGCTCATACCGCCTCGTACATTGATGACATCATAGCCTTTTTTCTTAAGCTTTTTCGCAGCTAGTTTGCTTCGTACACCAGAGTGACAAATGACATAAAGTGTTTCTTTTGTCGCAGGTGTGTAAGAACCGATTTCCGTTAGAGGGATATTCTTGGCATTTTTGATATGACCTCTACGGAATTCCATAGGCGTCCGAACATCTAGTAGCTGAATCGGTTCTCTGAGTTTAGCTTCTAACTCGCTGGTAGAAATACTGTCAATTTTTGTAAATAAGTGAAACATAGGCACCTCCAAATATACCCTTATGGGGTATATTAAACCATGAAGTTAATCTTTTGTCAAGCAAGTTGTTTTGACTTGGGTATATTCGATGTTTTTAGGATTTGATCGTTTAAATTATGATATAATAAAAACATCAAAAGAACTTTGGTTGATACTTAAGAAAACTCTATGAACCGAAGATGCGAGGAGAAATTATGCATAAAAAACCGCACACACACATATATATATATATATATAATTTCGCGAATAGCTAAGTTTTTTTATGTTTTATTTATACGTATACCTGTTACTTTTGTGACAGGCTTTTTGCGTACCATAAGCATGAAGGAGGTGGCTCATGCTTAAGGATATTCGGATGGAAAATCAAGCCATCACATCTAAATCAGCCTTTCTCAAGGAGTTGAAGAGTAAACTTCCAGATTTCTTTGTAGGCGAAAGCTTTGATATGGACAAATTTAAGAGAAATCTAGCTAAGGAGAGTATTCAAACGGAGTTGTCTTCTGGCTACCAACTAGATTTTGTTGGAAAGAACTATGCAAAAAAACAAACAGGAGAGCTTTCAGAAACGGTGGTTGTTCCTAATATCAAGCATAATGAAGAGATGATTCATCAGAACAGCCGCAATCTCTTTTTTACGGGAGATAATTTGGAGGTTCTACGTCACCTACAAGCTGGTTATGAAAATAGCATCGATGTCATCTATATTGACCCGCCCTATAATACAGGATCGGACGGTTTTGTCTATCCTGATAGCTTTTCTCACAGCGATGAGAAACTCAAAGCTATGTTTGGTCTGGATGAGGAGGGGCTTTCTCGGCTTAAGTCTATTCAGGGCCGTGCCACACACTCAGCTTGGTTAACCTTTATGTATCCTAGACTCTGGCTGGCAAAACGTCTTCTCAAGGATACGGGTGTTATTTTTGTCTCTATCGATGATAATGAACAAGCTAATCTAAAATTACTTATGGATGAGATATTTGGAGAAGGACAGTTTGTGGCTAATCTAGCTATTGAAAATAATCCTAAGGGAAGAAAAAATGGGAAATTTGTAGCTGTCAGTCATGAGACACTGTTAGTTTATGCAAGAGATTTTGACAAAGCCCTTCCGTTTGAAAATGTTGTAAGAAAAAACAAATTATTAAAAGATGAATATGGGTATTATTCCCATGGGAAGCGTGTTTTAGTTGGTGAAAGCACAAATAAACTAGCTGCTGATGATAATAAGAATTACTCAGTTTATTATAATGGAGAAGTGATTGAGCTAGTAACTGAGAAGATCGATGAAGTTAGAAGTGATTTGTTAGATAAGGGATATAAAGTTTATAAATCAATAAAAGATGGGGAACTTCTTGAAAATACGTACTCTAAAAGTAAGTTTCTAGAGTTATTTAATACAAAATCGTTGATATTTAAAGAAGAGAGTATCTATGAAAAAGATAGAAATGTTTACAAACAACAAAAAAGTTTAATCAAATCATCTGATGAGTGGGATTTCAAAACGGAGACTGCTGGTTTTGTTTACGGAGAATTTGATTCAAAGAAACTGTTTTCAATGCCAAAAAATCCATCTTTTATTAAAATGTTATTAAAGATGTTTGGAAACAACTCTGCCACTGTTCTAGACTTTTTCGCTGGATCTGCGACGACAGCTGATGCAGTCATGCAGTTAAATGCTGAGGACGGAGGAAATCGTAGCTATATCATGGTACAGTTAGATCAGCCGACTTTTACGACAAACTCTGATGGCACAGAAAGCCCTGCAAAAGGGGCAGAAGCTGCCTATAAGGACGGTTATCGCTATATTGATCAAATTTCTCGTGAGCGGATTAAGTGTGCGAGGGCTAAAATTCTTGAGAGAAATCCTAGTTTTCCTAACTTTGATGGTGGATTTAAGCATTATCAAGTAGTCAAGCCTGATCAGAAATTGTTGGAAGACTTGGATACGTATGATATTGAGACAGGAACTTTTATGGATGGATCTGGACAGATTAACTTGATCGGCGAAGATTATTTTGACGACATGTTGACACCTTTTTCAGCAGATTATCTGGGAGTTGAGGGGGGAGCTTTAGCTTACGAGACCATTTTGACAACTTGGAAGTTATCAGATGGATATGCAGTTGATAAGAAAGAAAATTATCTTGACCTTGCTGGTTACCCTGCTATCCAACTGGATAATCGTTTATATTTGATTGAACAGGGCTGGACAGAAGAGCAGACAAGAGTATTAGTCAATCTTCTTGGTAGGCGCGAGCTGGAGGTTCAGACTATCATTCTATATGGTTATAGTTTTGAGATGACAGCCCTGCGTGAGCTTGAGTTAGCCTTGTCCAGTCTGGACAAGGTAGTTAAGTTGATAAAGAATTATTAGGAGGTCGTCATGAAACTATTTCTAGAAGAACTGCCCCATCAAGAAGAAGCTTTAAAAGCTATTATGGATGCATTTCCAAAGATTGATGATGGTAGTACGGATCCCGATATCAACTATGTCTATGCTAATCCTCTTCTCTATGGACGCTATGATGAGAAGAAATTTTTAGATGTCAAGATGGAGACAGGAACTGGTAAGACCTATGTATATACCAGACTTCTCTATGAGCTTCACAAGGAGAGAGGACTTTTTAAATTTATTATAGTCGTACCGAGTCCCGCTATCAAAGAGGGAACCAGACATTTTATCCAGTCGGATTATGCTAAACAGCACTTTTCTCAACATTACAGTAACGTTCGTATTGATCTCAATGTCATCAATGCAGGAGACTTTAAAGTGAAAAGTGGTCGCAAAAACTTTCCAGCTCAACTGACAAGTTTTATCGAAGGCTCAAGGCTTAATAGCAATACGATTCAAGTTCTTCTAGTCAATGCAGATATGCTACGATCGTCTTCTATGACGAGTGACAAATACGATCAGACCCTTTTGTCTAACATCACACAGCCCATTGCAGCCCTTGAAAGAACGCGTCCAGTTGTTATTATAGACGAACCACATCGTTTTCCCATTGACGGCAAAAATTATCAAGCGGTAACCAGTCTCAAGCCTCAAATGATTGTTCGCTTTGGGGCTACATTTCCTGAGGTGATGGTAAAAAATGGTCGAGTGGGACATTTAAAGAAACACTATTATCAAGACCAACCAGTCTATAACTTGACTGCTGTCAAGTCCTTTAATCAAGGGCTTGTAAAGGGGATTGATATTGCTTATCCTAAATTGACTAAAGAGGAAAGCCAAAATGTATGGAAGGTAGTGGGCGTAAAAGCGAAGGAGTTGACGCTGAAAAAAGGCAATTTGACAAGGACGCTAGCGGTCGGAGATAATCTTGCTGATGTTGATTCTGCTTTTGAGGGGGATGTTTTTTATGCAGGTTCCAAAGTGCTCAGTAATGGATTAGAATTGGCTGTTGGGATGATGCTCATACCTCACACCTTTGCTAACTCTTATCAGGAACTTATGATAGAAGATGCTATTGATAAGCACTTTATAAAGGAATGGGAACTTTTTAGTCGTCCGAATAATCAACCTAAGATTAAGGCTCTAACCCTTTTTTTCATTGACTCTATTGCCTCTTATCGAAAGAAGGATGGCTGGTTGCGTTTGACCTTTGAGCGTCTGCTTTTGGCTAAATTGCAAAGCAGGATAGCAGACATGGAAAAAATGTCAGATGCTATCAGTAAAGATTATTTAGGCTACCTTAAAGCAAGTCTATGTGACTTGCAGGCTGATACTCAGTCCATTCATGCAGGCTATTTCGGAGAAGATCGTGGGTCAAGTGCCGATGATATCCAAGCAGAAGTTGATGATATTCTTCATAATAAAACCAAGCTATTGTCTTTTAAAGATGGTGAAGGGAATTGGCTAACTAGACGCTTCCTCTTTTCAAAGTGGACGCTTCGTGAAGGATGGGATAACCCCAATGTTTTTGTTATTTGCAAACTTCGCACTTCCGGATCTGAAAATTCGAAGATTCAAGAAGTAGGTCGAGGACTTCGTCTTCCAGTTGATGAGAAGGGACGCCGTGTCACACAAGACGAATTTGTCTCTCGGTTGGATTTCCTCATTGGATATGATGAGAGAGATTTTGCCCAAAAATTAATTGGAGAAATCAACAACGACGCTCCAATTGAATTTAATAGAGAAAGATTAGATGAGCAAACGATTCGGTTGATTCTTAGCCATTATTCGGATTTGACGGAGAATGTCCTCAAAAATCAGTTGGGACAGAAGGGAATTATTGATTTTTCTATGACTTATCAAGAGGGAGGATGGGAGAAATTATGCCAGTTGTATCCCATCCTGACAGAACAGCAACTGAGAGGCGATAAGGTTCGTAATAGTAATGAGACAAGGCCTGTTACGCATGTTAAATTAAATCAAGACAACTGGAAACAGGTGAAAGAACTTTGGAGAGATTTTTCGAAGCGACGTATGATAGTTTTTGATGATGGAGCTGTTGACATATCACAACTTATGGATCAGATATTTTTAGATGAGACGCACTATGTTGTTGAATATTTTGGTATGATAAGGGAAAGTCTGGTAGCAGGGGATAGTGAAGTTGCTAGTTCAATGGAGACGGCTCGTTATAGGCATACGAGAGCTGGTATGGCGTATGGAGACTTCCTCAAAAAGCTGGTACAGGAAACGAATTTACCTATTACAGCATTACATAGGCGACTCTTAAAAGTATTGAAAAAAATTAGAAATGATAATATTCTAAATAATGAGACTTTGAAAAATTTGGTTAAAGCCTTTAAATGTGCTTTTGAGAAGAGTTATAGCACAGCTTATCGCTATGAAAGTTTGGATTTTCAAGCTATTACAACACTTTATGATGCTACAACGGATAGTTTTGTAAATGAAATTATTATTGGAAATTTAGGTACAAAAGAGTTGACTGAAGTTGGGAGGGAAGAACGATATCTTTACGACCGTCCACCCGTTTACTATGATAGTGAGAATCCAGAGAAAAAACTTCTTCAGCATCACTACGATAAGACAGTAACAGTATTCGGAAAACTTCCTAAATCTGCTATTCGTATTCCAAAATATACAGGTGGAACAACTAGTCCTGATTTTGTTTTTGTAATTGAAGGTGCTCAAAATAAGATTATTTATCTTTTTGTAGAAACTAAGGCAGATAATATGCGAGACACTGATAAATTAGCTATTGCTATTCAAGAGTATTTTTTTAATTCCTTGGGAAATCAAAATATTGTTTATCAGGTGGCAACGGATGAAGAGCAAGTTTATCAGAAATTGCGAGAACTTGGTACGAAGCAATGATTTTTATTATGGTTTCGATGTTCAGGAACCATTTCCTTGCTGAATAAAAAGTGATTTCCATTTTGGGAATCACTTTTTTACAACATCATGTAAACAATACATTGTGATTGATATAGACAAAGTGAACGATTTCTAATCGATAAATTGCAAGAATAAGTGAGCGTTGATAGTGTCCGAAAATTTGATATTATAGTATTCTTGACCTTTCAAAGGCTTTTTGATATGATGGGCTCCAAAGTAAGTATGAGGTGATACTATGACCAGTGAATACCAGAAAATGATAGCAGGAGAACCCTATCATCCGTTTGATTCCGAGTTACGGGCCTTGGCTCAGGCTTCTCGCCAAAAACAGGCTGCCTTTAACCGGGAAGAAGATCCCTTGAAGGGAGCCGAAATCATCAAGACTTGGTTTGGTTCAACCGGACAAAATCTCTATGTCAATCCACATCTGGTGGTCGATTATGGGGTCAATATCCATCTAGGGGAAAATTTTTATTCTAATTGGAACTTGACCATGCTGGATGTTTGTCCGATTCGCATCGGGAACAACGCCATGATTGGTCCCAACTGTCAGTTTTTAACCCCACTCCATCCACTGGATCCGGATGAACGCAATTCAGGGGTCGAATACGGCAAGCCCATCACCATTGGAGACAATTTCTGGGCTGGAGGTGGCGTCATCGTCCTTCCTGGAGTGACACTAGGAAATAATGTCGTTGCTGGAGCAGGGGCTGTGATTACCAAGTCCTTTGGAGATAATGTTGTCCTAGGTGGGAATCCTGCGCGTGTTATCAAGGAAATACCAGTAAAAGAAAACTAAAAAGAACAGCCTGGGCTGTTCTTTTTATGAACTCTAATCTTATAAATTTTTCTTCTTTTTTGCTTTCTTGGTCAAGGAAACATCGTACTGAGGGATGTTGGTTTTAAAAATCTATTAAAGGTAGTCTAAAGTTCAAAAATTGTTTTAGCAGCCCTTTCTAAAAAATTACTAGGCGAAATCTAATCCAAACTGAATTTAAGGAAACTTTCAGAAAAGTTTTAGTTTTGTTTCGGGAATCTTCTGTAGACTGTCTAGCTATATCATACGAAGGAGAGGAAAAAGGTATGAAATCAAAAAAATGGACCCTACTCGCAACGAGTTTAACGGCAATGGTGCTGCTGGCAGCATGTGCCCAGTCAACAACTACATCCAATACCAATGCAACGACAAATAGTGCCACAACAACTTCAACAAAGACAAACCAATCTTCCTATTTTACTGAGAAGGACTATGATACTTCTTATGATGAAAGTACAGCTTCTAAGATTGAGTTATCTGGCTCATCAGCAAACGTCTCTGGAGATGGGGTGACAGTCTCTGAATCAACAGTGACCATCACAAAATCTGGAACCTATGTGATTTCAGGTCAGTCTGACGGAGTGCAGATCAAGGTCGAGGCAGATAAGTCAGCAGATGTTCACCTAGTCCTAAAAGGCGCGACCATGACCAATACCAATGCAACGATATCTGCGACATCAGCCGGCCACGTCTACTTAACTCTAGCAGAGGAAACCACCAATAGTCTCTCTGACTCAAGCTCTAACAGCGATGAAAAGGCTGACGCAGCTCTCTTTTCTAAGGTGGATTTGACCATCAACGGGAAAGGAACTCTCAATGTAGATGGCAAGAAAAACAATGGTATCAAGGATAACGACACCCTCCACATCACGGGTGGAACCTATAACATCACAGCAGTCGGCGATGCCTTTAATGTCAATGATGAACTCAACATCACTGGTACGACCATGACCATCGATGCCAAAGAGGATGGAGTCAAGGTCGACAATGATGACGATATGACTGTCGGCAATATGTATTTGGCTAACAATACCATAACAGTTACAGCAGGAGATGATGGAATTCACGCTTCTGGTAACCTAGTGATTGATAGCGGTACCTATACCGTTAAGAATTCAACAGAAGGGATAGAAGGAAAATCTATCACCATAAACGACGGCGATATCAATGTCTATACGACAGATGATGGAGTCAATGCAGCAAATAAAAATGCCCAACAAAGTGAGATTTTCTTTACTATGAACGGTGGGAACCTGACAATAGAAGTTGGTCAAGGGGATACAGATCCAATCGACTCAAACGGGGATATCACGGTTACAGGTGGAACCATTAAAATGATTGGTCAAACAGGTTTTGACTTTGATGGAACGGCGACCTATACAGGTGGTGACATCTATCTCAACGGCGAAAAACAAACGGAAATCGTCAACTCTATGCCTGGAGGCGGTGGACCAAATGGAGGCCCTCAAGGAAATGGTGGTCCTGGCGGTCCAGCCCCTGGCGGACGAGGATAAAAAAGAATCTCCTTTCTCGAAAGAGAAGGGAGAGTTTTTATGTTTGAGAGATGGATTGTAGCTAAAACAACTCCCCATTAGGTCTTGAAAATTTCTTAGTCTGTTTCATATAAAAATGAGTAAAATGAATTTCCATCGCCAAGGTCATTAGAGTTGCGATAGCAATGACGATGGTAGGATTGGCTGAGAAAAGCAGAGGAAGAATAGGCCTTTAAAAAGTGGACAGGAAAGACGATATCGGAGTATCGAGAAGAGATTCAGAAACACTCCTAAAATCAGAGATATTTTTAATAAGCATCAGATAATATCATCTGGTGTTTTTATTTTTTTAAAGAATTTCAACTTTTTTCTTGACAAGTGAGTGATTACTCACTATAATAGGTTTATATTTAGTAAGTGAGTAATCACTCACCAAGGAGGAAGTAAATGAAAACGCTACTACATTTACAAGATTTAGTAAAATCTTTTGACCATCAAATAGTTCTGAATCATGTCAGCTTTGAATTGCAGACAGGAGAAATTATAGGATTAATTGGTCCGTCTGGTGCTGGTAAATCAACTATGATTAAGACTGCGTTAGGAATGGAAAAGGCTGATGGAGGCGTAGCTTTAGTGTTAAATCACACTATGCCCAATCGCCATATTTTAGGAGATATTGGTTATATGGCCCAGTCAGATGCCTTATATGAGGCTTTGTCAGGTCAAGAAAATCTAGAATTTTTTGGGCAGCTAAAAGGGCTATCCAAAAGAGATCTGACAGCTGAAATTGCCCATGTGGCTCAAGTTGTGGATCTGACAGAGCATTTGAATAAAACGGTATCCGGTTATTCTGGAGGAATGAAGCGACGCTTGTCTTTAGCCATCGCGCTTCTGGGGAATCCTCAGCTCTTGATTTTGGACGAACCGACAGTTGGAATCGACCCTTCTCTTCGAAAGAAAATTTGGAAAGAATTATTCGCGCTTAGAGACAATGGGATTGGGATATTAGTTACTACCCATGTTATGGATGAAGCAGAGTTAGCGGATAAGGTCGGCTTGTTATTAGGTGGAAAAATCATTGCTTTTGATACACCGCAACACTTAAAAGATAGTTATCAAGTTTCAAGTATTGAAGAAGTATTTTTGAAAGCAGAAGGAGAGTAAGATGAGAACCATTGCTATTGCTAAAAAAGTTATCAAAGAATTGCTTCGTGACAAACGAACCTTGGCTATGATGTTTGTAGCGCCGGTATTTATTATGTGGCTGATGAACCTCATGTTTTCAGCTAGTACAACCGTGAATGTCAAGTTAGCGACACAAGATCTACCAACTGGTTTGGTAACGAAAATGGATGAGCTCGATCATGTGGACGTCGAGACTTATCAAGACTTAGATCAGGCTAAAAAAGCTCTAGCTGACGAGAAAGTAGATGCAGTCATATCGTATAAAGATGGTGAGTATCAGGTCGACTACGCAAATACGGATGCTTCTAAAACAACTATGACACGACAAGTGTTACGAACAAGTATCGTCAATGAAGGCACCGATCAGTTATTATCTCGTGTCAAACAAGCTCTTCCACAATTGAAATTAGATGCAAAGGCGCCTGAAATCAAAGAATCTTACCAATATGGAGATAAAAATACTGGATTCTTTGCACATATGATTCCAATTTTAATTGGCTTTGTGGTCTTTTTCTTTGTCTTTTTGATTTCTGGTATGGCACTTTTGAAAGAGCGCACAAGTGGAACCTTGGATCGCTTGTTAGCAACCCCAGTGAAACGTTCTGAAATCGTCTATGGCTATATGTTGTCTTACGGTATTATTGCGATTTTTCAAACGGCAGTTGTCGTCTTAGCAGCAATTTGGCTACTAGATGTAGAAGTTGTAGGAAATATTTTAAATGTTATAATAGTTAATGTGGTACTGGCTCTTGTAGCACTAGCTTTTGGAATTCTCTTGTCTACTCTAGCAAAATCAGAATTCCAAATGATGCAATTTATTCCTCTCGTGATTATGCCTCAACTCTTTTTCTCAGGGATTATTCCATTGTCATCCATGGGAGAATGGGCTCCAACTGTGGGGAAATTTTTGCCATTAACCTATTCTGGTGATGCAATAAGCCAGATTATTCTTTACGGACACAATCTTGGTGATATTTTGTCAAATCTTGGTGTTTTAATGATTTTCTTGATCATTTTAACAATTCTCAATATTGTTGGATTGCGTCGTTATCGTAAAGTTTAGAAATCAACATAAATAATGCTAAAAAAGGTGTGAAGATTAGATGGATAAGACTGTTTTTGAATCGTTTGAAGATTACTTAGAAGAAGCGAATTACCCTCAAGGAAAGAAAAAAATCATGCAGGCAGCAGTGGATCTCATATCAACCAGGAGTTACCATGGGACCTCAACTCTTCACATAGCTGAGCGTGCTGGACTAAGCCAGGCAACTTTGTTTAAGTATTTTAAGACGAAGGATGATTTACTGACGGCTATTTTACATCCTGTAGTCCCAGGCATTTTCGGTAGTTTTTTTGAGGAACTCTTAGCTTTTGAAACGACAGAAGAGAGGGTTCGTTATCTCGTCCATGATCGTATGAGCTATCTCAAAAAAAATCGTGCTTTGATGAAAATCATTCTGCAGGAGAGTTTTTCAAATAAAAAACTAAAAAATGAACAGATTTTTATCTGGAATGCTATTCAAGATAAACTTCGAGTGCTTCATAAGGAATTGCTAGCAGATCCACGTGTAAATCCAGAGTTAACGATTCCTCAAATGGTTCGTATTTGTGTTGGTCCATTGTTGGCTTACTTCGCTCAGCTTTATATCGTTAGCGATAATGGAGAAATAAAAGAGGAAGACTTAGACTTATTAGAAAAACAGATTTTAGGTGGTTTGTGGAAATAAGGGAGTTCTAGAAGAACTAAGGTTTATTTACTTAACTTTCAAACAAGCTAAAAAAGACATGTTCTGCTTATTTCAGATTCATGTCTTTTTGTTATTGGATTTGATATGTTTTTATAAGTCCTCAATCACTTTGCCAAAACAGAAACCAACCTCTCCAGCGGTGCAACGATTTTTTAAATATATGGAAGAGGAGTTTTCTGGCTTGCTAAAGTCAACTCCTTGACACTCCGTCAGCTTTTGATACAATAGTACAAAATTACAGGAGGTGGGTTATGATTCAGAAACATGCGATTCCCATTTTGGAGTTTGATGACAATCCCCAGGCGGTCCTTATGCCAACACATGAGGGATTGGACTTAAAGTTGCCAAAGAAGTGTATCTATGCGTTTTTGGAGGAGGAGATTGACCGATATGCCCAGGAAGTAGGAGCGGACTGTATTGGTGAGTTCGTTTCGGCCACCAAGACTTATCCAGTCTACGTCCTCAACTATAAAGGCGAAGAGATTTGTCTGGCCCAGGCGCCCGTGGGCTCTGCCCCAGCGGCCCAGTTTATGGATTGGTTGATTGGCTATGGTGTGGAGCAAATCATCTCTACTGGTACCTGTGGCGTCCTAGCCGATATAGAGGAGAATGCCTTTCTCATCCCTGTTCGCGCTCTGCGAGATGAGGGGACCAGCTACCACTATGTAGCACCTTCTCGTTATATGGAGATACAGATTGAGGCTATCTCTGCCATTGAGCAAGTCTTGGAACAAAAAGGCATTCCTTACGAGGAAGTTATGACCTGGACGACAGATGGTTTTTACCGAGAGACAGCTGAAAAGATTGCCTATCGCAAGGAAGAAGGCTGTGCTGTTGTGGAGATGGAGTGCTCTGCTCTTGCGGCAGTAGCTCAGTTACGTAGGGTTGTCTGGGGAGAACTGCTCTTTACCGCAGATTCCCTGGCGGATCTAGATAACTACGACAGTCGTGACTGGGGTTCGGAAGCTTTTGATAAGGCGCTCGAACTCTGTCTTGCTATTGTGCACCACATGTGAGTGCTCTTACTGTTTTTATGGTACAATGTAGCTATGTTATTCAAATCTTTTTTGGAAAAAATAAAGACGACGCTGGTTCGGTTATCGCCAGCCCGTCGTATCTTTTTAAGTTTTGCCTTAGTTATCTTCTTGGGCTCGCTCCTTTTAAGCCTCCCCTTTGTGCAAGCAACAACGTCACAAGCGACCTACTTTGACCATCTCTTTACGACTGTGTCCATGGTCTGTGTGACAGGGCTCTTCACCCAGCCGGTGGCCTCTACTTATAATATTTGGGGTCAATTGATTTGCATGCTGTTGATCCAGATCGGTGGTTTGGGGCTTATGACCTTTATTGGAATTTTTTATATCCAAGGGAAACAAAAGCTCAGTCTTCGTAGCCGTGAGACTATTCAAGAAAGTTTTAGTTATGGGGAAACCCAGTCCTTAAAGGACTTCATCCGATCGATCTTTTTGACGACTTTTCTGGTAGAAGGGCTCGGTGCCTTTCTACTGAGTTTCCGCTTCATTCCTGAATTTGGATGGGGGCGAGGGATGTTAACCTCTATCTTTTTGGCTATTTCAGCTTTCTGCAATGCTGGATTTGATAATTTTGGAAGTACGAGTTTGGCAGTCTTTCAGACGGACCCTTTGATCAATCTAGTGATTGCAGGATTGATTATAACGGGTGGTCTAGGATTTATGGTCTGGTTTGACCTAGCGACCCAGTTTGGGAAAAAGAAAAAGCGCCGTCTTCGCTTTCACACTAAGCTGGTTCTCTTTTTAACAGCGGGAATTTTATTCTTTGGAACGGTATCAACCCTTTTGATTGAGTGGAACAATTCAGGTACGATTGGGAATCTCAGCGTCCCAGAGAAACTGCTGGTTAGCTTTTTCCAGACTGTCAGCATGAGAACGGCAGGTTTTGCCTCTATTGACTACACCCAGGCTCGACCGGTCACCCTGCTGATCTACATCTTGCAGATGTTTCTGGGTGGGGCACCTGGAGGGACGGCAGGGGGACTCAAGATTACGACCTTCTTTGTCTTGTTGGCCTTCGCTCGTAGCGAACTATTGGGCTTACCTCATGCCAATGTGGCTCGGAGAACTATTGAACCTCGAACCGTGCAAAAATCTTTTAGTGTATTTATTATCTTCTTGCTAACATTCTTGTTGGGCTTGATTCTGTTAGGGATAACAGCAGAAGGAAATCCGCGCTTTATCTACCTCATGTTTGAGACCATTTCAGCCCTTGCGACAGTTGGAGTGACGGCGAATTTAACACCAGAGTTAGGTAAGTTAGCTCTCAGTATCGTTATGTTGTTGATGTTTATCGGCCGTATTGGCCCCTTGACACTACTGGTCAGTTTAGCAGAATACCAGCCAGACAAGAAAGATTTGATTCACTATATGAAAGCAGATATCACCATTGGATAAGAAAGGAAGAACGATGTCAGATCGGACGATTGGAATTTTAGGCTTGGGAATTTTTGGGAGTAGTGTTTTGGCTGCTCTTGCCAAGCATCATATGAATATCATTGCTATTGATGACCACGAGGAGCGCATTAATCAATTTGAACCCGTGCTGGCGCGTGGGGTAGTTGGGGATATCACGGATGAAGAACTCCTTCTATCAGCGGGAATTGACACCTGCGATACCGTAGTCGTTGCAACGGGGGAAAATCTGGAATCCAGTGTTCTTGCGGTCATGCACTGTAAGAGTCTAGGAGTACCGACCGTCATTGCCAAGGTAAAAAGTCACATGGCTAAAAAGGTACTGGAGAAAATTGGTGCGGACTCTGTCATCTCACCGGAATTTGAAATGGGACGTTCGTTAGCGCAGAGAATTCTCTTCCATAACAGCGTAGATGTCTTTCAGTTGGACAAGAATGTTTCAATTGTCGAGATGAGAATCCCCCAATCTTGGGCAGGGAAAAGCCTTAGTCAGCTAGATTTACGTGGGCGATACAATCTCAATGTACTTGGATTTCGTGACTATGAAAATGCTCCTCTAGATGTTCAATTCGGTCCTGATGACCTTTTACGGTCAGGCACCTATATCATGGCGGTGATTAATAACCAACATTTGGATACTCTAACAGAGCTGAGTGAGTAGGAGAGGAAGGGCTACTTTTTTCCAATAACTATTGAGTCAATATAAGTATTTTATAAGAGGGATTTAAGAAAAATTTTAACTTTTTCTTAATCCTTTTTAATTTTAGGAGATTATACTAGAGTCATCAAAAAAAGAAAAACTCTAAGGAGAATCCTATGAAATTCAATCCAAATCAGAGATATACTCGTTGGTCTATTCGCCGTCTCAGTGTCGGCGTTGCCTCAGTTGTTGTGGCCAGTGGCTTCTTTGTCCTAGTTGGGCAACCAAGTTCTGCACGTGCTGATGTCGTCAATCCGACTCCTGCCCAAGTCGTGCCAAGCGCTGCTTCGGTGAGTGAAAAGAGCGACTTACCAGCAGAGGTTCTCAAGAAAGCAGTTGATGTAGCTCTTCCTTCAGAACAGTCTATTCCAACACCTAAAGCAAGTGTGGATCCGACAAGCTCTTCAGAAACAGCGGATGCAACTGCTAAAGACCCGGTAGTAGCACCAAAAGAAGAAGTGCAAGCACAACCTGACTCTAAGAAACAAACAGAAGATGCAGTTAAACCTGTGGAAAGTCCTGCGTCTACAGTTTCTGGACAAGACCGTGAAGCCAGTGAAGCGAAATCAGCGACCACTCCAGCCGAAGTACAAAAAGGTGTGGCCGACAACACCAAAGACACAGTAGATGTCCCAGCTTCTTATTTGGATAGAGCTAATTTCCCAGGCCCATTTACAGCTGGTGTCAACCAAGTTATTCCATACGAAGCCTTTGGTGGTGATGGTATGTTGACTCGCCTTATCTTGAAAGCCTCTGATAAGGCTCCATGGTCAGACAACGGCTCAGCTAAAAATCTTGCTCTCCCACCAGTGGAGAAATTGGGCAAAGGTCTTTACTTCTATGAAGTAGACTTGGCAGGCACCCAAGGCAAATCAGATAAAGAGTTGCTTGACCTCTTAAAACAAAATGGAACTCAAAGCTATAAAGCTACTATCAAGGTGTACGGTGCGAAAGATGGCAAGCCTGACTTAACTAACCTCGTAGCGACTAAGGATTTGGATGTTAACTTGAATGGTTTGACCACCCCAGCTGAAGTGCAAAAAGGTGTGGCTGACAACACCAAAGACACAGTAGATGTTCCGGCTTCTTATTTGGATAGAGCCAACTTCCCAGGACCATTCACAGCTGGTGTCAACCAAGTTATTCCATACGAATTCTTCGCTGGTGACGGCATGTTGACTCGTCTTATCTTGAAAGCATCCGATAAGGCTCCATGGTCAGACAATGGAACGGCTAAAAATCCCGCTCTCCCACCAGTAGAGAAATTGGGCAAAGGCCTTTACTTCTATGAAGTGGATTTAGCAGGCACCCAAGGTAAATCTGACAAAGAGTTGCTTGATCTTTTAAAACAAAATGGAACTCAAAGCTATAAAGCTACTATCAAGGTGTACGGTGCGAAAGACGGCAAGCCTGACTTAACTAACCTCGTAGCAACTAAAGATTTGACTGTTAATTTGAATGGCTTGACCACACCAGCTGAAGTGCAAAAGGGTGTGGCTGACAACACCAAAGACACAGTAGATGTCCCAGCCACTTACTTGGACAAGGCTAATTTCCCAGGTCCATTTACAGCTGGTGTCAATCAAGTTATTCCATATGAAGCTTTTGGTGGAGATGGTATGTTGACTCGTCTGATCTTGAAAGCATCTGATAAGGCTCCATGGTCAGACAATGGTTCAGCTAAAAATCCCGCTCTCCCACCAGTAGAGAAATTGGGCAAAGGCCTTTACTTCTACGAAGTAGACTTGGCTGGCACCCAAGGCAAATCTGACAAAGAGTTGCTTGATCTCTTGAAACAAAATGGAACTCAAAGCTATAAAGCTACCATCAAAGTGTACGGTGCAAAAGACGGCAAACCTGACTTAACTAACCTCGTAGCGACTAAAGATTTGACTGTTAATTTGAATGGCTTGACCACACCAAATCAGGTCAAAGACTCTGTTGTTAACAATGTCAAAGACATGATTGATGTTCCAGCTAGCTACCTTGATAAGGCTAAGGTTCCTGGACCTTTCTTGGCTGGTGTCAACCAAGTTATTCCATACGAAGCTTTTGGTGGAGATGGTATGTTGACTCGCCTCTTGTTAAAAGCCTCAGACAAAGCTCCATGGTCAGACAATGGAACAGCTAAAAATCCTGCCCTATTGCCACTTGAAGGCTTGGCTAAAGGTCAATATTTCTACGAAGTGGATTTGAATGGCAATACGGTTGGCAAAGATGGTCAGGCCTTGCTGGATCAACTTCGAGCTAACGGAACCCATACATATCTAGCTACTGTTAAAGTCTATGGATCTAAAGATGGCAAACCTGATTTGACCAATCTGATTGCTACTCGTCAAGTAACGATTCGACTTCGTGGAAAAGAAATGGCGACAATACCATCTCAACAAGGTCAGATGAATACGAAGCCTTCTGAAACAGGCTCTACAGGTATGACTGAGGGTATGATGGGTACAAATCACCATATGTCAGATATGAAAGTAGATCAACCAGCTTCTAGCCCAATGGCTAATATAATGAAAAAAGATGATAAAGCGATGCTACCAAATACTGGGGAAGCTAAAACGGCTACAGCTGGCCTTGGTATCTTTGGTCTAGCCTTGGCAGGTCTTGTTGGACTTTTGGGTTTGACAACCAAACGAGAAGATTAAGATTCAAATCACTTAAACATTAGGGAAAATAGTGTTATACTAAAGCAAGTATAACACTGTTTTTATCGAAGGAGTGTCAGATGAAAAAGACAATTTTGCTGGTTGATGATGAGATAGATATTCTAGATATTCAAAACCGCTATCTTATACAGGCAGGTTACGATGTTTTGGTCGCCCATGATGGTAAGGAGGGCTTAGAGCTTTTCAGAAAAAAATCTATCGACCTCATTATCACAGATATCATGATGCCCAATATGGATGGCTATGATTTTATCAGTGAAGTTCAGTATATCGCTCCGGATCAACCCTTCCTCTTTACAACTGCTAAGACAAGCGAACAGGATAAAATTTATGGGTTAAGTTTGGGGGCAGATGATTTTATAGTCAAACCCTTTAGCCCACGCGAATTGGTTTTAAGAGTGAATAATATCTTGCGTCGCCTTAGCCGCGGAGGAGAGACAGAACAGATCGAGTTTGGTGACTTGATAATCAACCATGTGACTCATGAAGTTCGCATTGGGGAGCAACCTTTGGAATTGACAGTAAAATCCTTTGAACTTCTATGGATATTAGCCAGCAATCCTGAGAGAGTCTTTTCAAAGACGGAACTTTACGAGAAGGTATGGCAAGAGGACTATGTGGATGATACCAATACACTCAATGTTCATATCCATGCTTTGAGGCAAGAGTTGACCAAGTATACAAATTCAAATGCTCCTGCTATCAAAACGGTCTGGGGTTTGGGCTATAAGATGGAAAGACCAAGAGGTAGAAAATGAAATTAAAAAACTATATTTTAGTGGGGTATCTAGTGTCGACTCTACTAACAATTTTGGTCGTTTTCTGGGCAGTCCAACGAATGTTGATTGAGAAAAGTGAAGTTTACTTTCTAGTTGGAATGACCTTGATTGCTAGTTTCATTGGCGCTGCAGTGAGCATCTTTCTTTTGTCGCCTGTGTTCTCTTCTCTGAAACATTTGAAAAAACAAGCTCAGGATATAGCAAGCAAGGATTTCAGCACAGAAATTGAAACCAAAGGCCCATTAGAATTTCAAGAGCTGGGCCAGGCTTTTAATGACATGTCCCACAATTTGCAAGCCACCTTTCAATCACTTGATGAGAGCGAGCAAGAAAAGAGAATGATGATTGCGCAGCTCTCTCACGATATTAAAACTCCCATTACCTCCATTCAGGTTACTGTGGAGGGAATTCTAGATGGAGTGATTAAGGAAGAGGAGCGGCTCCACTACTTAGCCACGATTGGTCGGCAAACTGAGCGTCTAAACAAGCTAGTAGAGGAATTGGATGTTTTGACTCTTAACACACAACCTCAAGATACTGCTGATGAAGAAGTCGAAGAGGTATTTTTAGATCAATTGCTGATTGAGTCAATGAGTGAATTTCAACTCCAGATTGAACAAGAGGAGCGAGATGTTTACATTCAAGTATCACCTGAGTCGGCGAAAATCAAGAGCCATTCTGACAAACTCTCTCGCATTCTGGTTAATTTGTTAAACAATGCCTTTAAATATTCAGAACCAGGAACCAGAATCGAGGTTCTTGCCCAATTAACAGAACAAGAGCTGACAATCAGTGTGAAAGACGAGGGTCAGGGGATCCTTCCTGAAGATTTGGAAAAGATTTTTAAACGACTTTATCGTGTAGAAACTTCGCGCAATATGAAGACGGGTGGACATGGATTAGGACTTGCGATTGCACGCGAACTAGCCCATCAGCTTGGTGGCGAAATCACAGCAGAAAGTCAGTATGGCTTAGGAAGCAAGTTTACATTCAGTCTTAGTTTGAAATAAAGGCGTAAAATCCCTTTACAAATCTAGCTTTTCATGGTATAGTAGTCTTTGTGTGAAATAGCAGCAGGAAAGCATGAAGCTCGTCAACAGGTGTCTTATGACAAGTAACCTTGGCTGTTTAGGCGAAGGGCATCTGCACGAATCAGGGCTTTCTAAGTGACTATTTCCACCGAAATATTATTTATATCAGGAGGACATACACATGTCACGTTATACAGGACCATCTTGGAAACAAGCTCGTCGCCTTGGCCTTTCACTTACAGGTACAGGTAAAGAATTGGCACGTCGTAACTACGTACCAGGACAACACGGACCAAACAACCGTTCTAAATTGTCAGAATACGGTTTGCAATTGGCTGAAAAACAAAAACTTCGTTTCACTTACGGTGTAGGTGAAAAACAATTCCGTAACTTGTTCGTACAAGCTACAAAAATCAAAGGTGGAATCCTAGGTTTCAACTTCATGCTTCTTTTGGAACGTCGTTTGGATAACGTTGTTTACCGTCTTGGTCTTGCGACTACTCGTCGTCAAGCTCGTCAATTCGTAAACCACGGTCACATCCTTGTTGACGGAAAACGCGTTGATATCCCATCATACCGCGTAACTCCAGGTCAAGTGATCTCAGTTCGTGAAAAATCATTGAAAGTTCCAGCAATCCTTGAAGCAGTAGAAGCTACTCTTGGACGCCCAGCATTCGTATCATTCGACGCTGAAAAATTGGAAGGTTCATTGACTCGCTTGCCAGAACGCGACGAAATCAACCCAGAAATCAACGAAGCACTTGTCGTTGAATTCTACAACAAAATGCTTTAATTTTAAGAAATATCTTACAGAAAGCCTACAACAGTGGGCTTTTTGCTTTGTCTTAAAAAACTATAGAACGATTCTTAACTGTGAAGGAGGATAAAAAAATTCCCTGCAAAATGAAATTGCAAGGAACTTTTGTTAATGGTTATGGGCAAGCCAGGTGGAATACTTTTTCCCAAGCCAGAGAGCAAAGAGGAGATTGATGACGACGAGGCCTGAACCGACCAGTGAAAATAGGAAAAATTCGCTAGTCGAAACTTGCCACAAATGTACGATGTCTGTAATCAAATAAGCACTGACAGGAAAACAAATGGTAGAAGTAATCAGAGCAGGGATATACTTACGGAGAAGAATTGATTGTCCAATATGGAGCAAGAGATGGAGTGCAAAGGCCACAAATCCCCCTAACCAAACTAATTCGAGCACTCTAGATTGAGTAAAATACGCTAATAAGGTGATGGATAGGACAAGAATAAACTCCTCAAAAACAGCAAGGGCAAATTCCTCTGTTGTAATTCCTTTGTGAATCTTGAGAATAGCTGGAGCATTTTGAGCCAGTAAGGTTTCGTTGAGATGAATCCAAGGGACAAGACCGATAATTTCTTCCATATCGTGAAAGATAAAGAGTAGCGGGAACATCCAAAGATAAAATGCCATAAATCTCTCCTGAAAAGTTATAGATCGCTAACCAATAAAGCAAAAAACGCCCAGTAAGGCGTTTTGAGTTAGGTGTGCTTATTTCACTTCTGTAAGAGTTAAATAATTTCTATTTTAGCTGTTAGAAACGTTGGTACATCAATGTTTCTAGAATGCTACATAATAAAAGGTAGAGTGAATGGTAGAGTAGTTATTGCGTTAGCTCAGCAATCTTTTCAAGATAAATCCCCACAGCTTCTAACTTTCGTTGTGGTGCTAATTCAGCGTAAGTATCCATTGTAGTT
Organism: Streptococcus oralis; assembly: GCF_026782235.1. GTDB lineage: Bacteria > Bacillota > Bacilli > Lactobacillales > Streptococcaceae > Streptococcus > Streptococcus oralis_CC. The sequence goes on from NZ_JAKUWE010000005.1 coordinate 78,700, forward strand.
GAAATGGATTTATGTCCCATTCTGACTTGGAGTTCTTTCCAATTTGTTCCAGCATTAAGTAGCATTGAAGCATGAGTATGTCGGAATAAATGGAAACCATAGTTTGGTAATCCAAGACCTACTAACCTTTTCTTAAGAGTTGTTCTCTCGTTTCTGTCACACATATAGTTCCCATAGATTGTAGGGAAAATCAGTTTTGTTCTATGTCTGTTGTGCAATTCAAGATACTTGTTCATTTCGTGGTGGAAATCTCTGAGTTTTTCTATTATGGGGGGAGGGACAGGGACAGAGCGATTTCCTGCATCAGTTTTTGGTGTAGCTTTACAGATAACTTCCCCTTTTGTCCCATCTTTTTTATTTGCGGTTTTCCACATCAATGTTTTACTGACGTTAATAGAAGAATTTTCAAAATCTAGGTCATCAATCGTCAATGCAAGTAATTCATTTATTCGCAAAGCGGAGGCTAATAGAGTATTACAAATTAACTTAAATCTACGATTGGCTCTATTGTTATCTAAACTTTCAAGATAATTAAGCCATATTACAAGACCATCATCATGTAATACCATGATGCGTTGCTTATTTGATTTTGGCTTAGGTGGTATCTTAACAGTGCTAACAGGATTAGTGATTAGTCCATAGTTTGTAATTCCATAGTCAAAAATATCTTTCAACTTATGGATAACAGCACCAAAATCTTTAGCACTACCTTTATCAGCACGCTTTATACCAGATTCAATGGACTCTTTTGATTTCTTTGCCAAATCGTTTAACCAAAGCTGGATATCCGCAGATTCAATTTTATCTGGTTTGTAATCTCCAAATTTAGGGATAATATAATTATCAAGATAACCTCTTACTCTGTTCAGAGTATTATGCGAGTTAACCCAGGTTTTATATGATTTAAACCATTCTTCAGCTAAATCTTCCAGTGTATCAATGACGATAACTTTTTCTCGTGTTGAGCCATTTTTTTCAAATTCTAGTCGTGCTTGAATGATTGCTCTATCTAACTGTTTTAGTGTCTTGGCTGTAATGGTAGTAGTGACTTGCTTACCAGTTTTGATATCTTTTCCCAGAAATGTCCCCTTCAAAGTGTATGAGATGGACTTATCTTTTTTGATTTTTTTAATGACTTTTTTGCCATTATGAATAATTGTTTCAGTTTCCATATTTGCCTTTCTTCATGGATATTGAAGTAGGCTAAAATAGTTACCACTCTTTCTTTTAGATAAAACTATTTTAGCACAAATTTTCAGAATTAGGATTGTAAAAAGTTGATAATATCATCTAGTAGATAGAAGACGGTTCGAGTTCCCTCTATAGGAGGTTCTAATCTTTTTAATCCTTTTTGTTCCCAAGTTTTTAGTGTGTTTGGGGAGATATTTAGCTGTTTTAGCAATTCTCGCTGTTGTATTATCTTTAGTGGTATGTTCTGTTCTTTGATTTGAATGAGTTTGATAAGTGTTTGCAATAATTGTTCAATTTGTTCTAATTTTTCGTTATTCATTATTCTCTTTCTCCTCTGTGTTTGAATTATGGAGTCGATTAGGATTGTATCTTCGTGAATCTAGGTATTTGGCGAAGAAATATGTACGTTCAATGATAAGCCCTAATAAATTGGTATTGTTTGCTCGGGCATACCAGACCAATTCTTCAAATTCGGTAAAGTCGTTCTCTTCGATAATATCAACTACTTCATGTATAAAATCCGAGGAGTTCATCTCCATCAAGAATTTTTCTAAATTAAAGCCGCAACCGACTTCAATATCCTCAATGTTGTAGGGAGTCTTATCTGGATTTTCCGCATGGGTAAAGTAGTCAAATAAACCAGTGGGAGACATAACTACCTCCACATGTGCTGGACCGTTTAGTTTGTCACTGATGATATTTGATACTTGTGAATAGCTTTTCAGTGAATCAAAGAAGAAAGCACCGTGTTTGTGCGATTTCTTGAACTCTCCCGTCTGTCTATTAACGTCCTTATCGTGCCAAGGACTAAGAATAAACGGAATATGGAGTTCCTCTAATATATTCAAGTAGTTCTCTGGTGCGCTTTCCTCGTAGAAGAGAAAAGTCCATTTGGTTGAGCGCTGTTCTTTTGCCATAGGCAGTTACCTCATTTCTTTTGGGTTCTATTACTAAGGAGAAATGACAGGTCGTATGCAAAGTTTTTTTGAAAAAATTGAATTTTTTGTGATTATTGATTATTGATCTATTGGGGGTCGTAGTCACCCCAATAGGTCATGATAGAAAAGAATATAAAAAGGGGCTGTCTGGCTTTTGCTTAACGCAAGCCACAGCCCCAAGGGATTAACGTTTTTGTCCAGTGAACCACAATTGGTTACGAACTCGAATAGGAGAGGAGAAATAATAGTCTGCGTGTTGGCTGACGATTTCTTCTTTTAATTGTGCTTCCATCTCTTTTAGGATTTTTTGCCCTTGTTGGTCTCTAGGGACTTTTAGAAAAATAGTGATGGTATCTTTTCGTATATCTACGATACACTTACGAACAGCTCGGTTAAATCCGTTATGGATTGGGTTGATAGTAGTAACCGTCTGATGTTCAAGATTGCTTATCTTCTGTACTCGTTCACGCTGAAACAGGAAGTGTCGCAACAGAAAAGTGTGATAGACAGATTGGATATAGTTCCAAAGACTATCTGTTTTCAACCGTTGTATTATCTCTAATCCAGTCAATAGTAAGGCAAGTAGTAGTGAAATAAGAGCGGATTTGTGACTTACAGAACTAATGGTATCAGTAATGTTTTTAACTGAATCTAGGTTGACAAATGAGATGTTGGCTAATTGGACGGAAAGAAAATTGAATAGCCAGCCGAAGACAGAGCAGATAGGAGTAGAGAGAACCAAATATAGTATAAGATTGAAACTTCTTATAAAGTAGTTTTTTGTGGTCATAGGATACCTCGCTTAGTGTAGTAGGTTGGACAGAGTAGGGGCAGAACTTGGTAGGGGTGTTCATTGTCGATAACTTGGATGATACCTGTACCATGTCCTGTTGGAATGACAATCCCCTCTGGATCGAGGTCAGGAAATAAAAATTGAGTAGTTTTCTGATTGATATTTCCAATTTGTAACAATACGTTTAGCTGTTCCCTTACTGAAATTGGGATAGTATTGTGGTCAAAACGCTGACTTACTAAAAATAGATGGATTTTGGTAGCACGTCCTAACAAGGCAATCTGTGAGAGTAAGGAGAAAAATGCTTCTTTGATATTCTTATTGACTCCCTCTGATAGAGCTAGGACTTCATCAATAACAATAGTTAGATGGGTAAATTGATGGTTGGGATTATCATACAAGATAGCTTGTCGTTTTTGAATGAGATTTGCACATTGACTTAATTGTTCGTTGACCTGTGATACAAAATCAGATTTTGAACGGTTTTCGACAGGGTGGATAACGGAAATATGATTTTCTCTTGCCCAACGACTTGGGGTATCAAATTTCGGGTCAATGATAATCAAGTCAGACATATGCTTCAGTACACTCAAGAAGTAAGTGAGAGCATACGATTTCCCAGAACCTGAATTTCCAGCAATAGCCCAGTGATTGACCTTGTCTAAATTGAGTTCAAAGTGCTTCATGATAGGGATTTTCCCATGTGGCAATCTGGCTGAAAACTTATCCAAATCAGGAATCGCTAAACGTTCTGAAATCCCTCTTTTCCAAGGGAAGAATAAACCACGTTGAATGTGTAAGTCATCTGTGTCTAGAGGGACAAAATAGGTAGCATTTTGTTTTAGAAGCGTATATTGTGGGTAAAGTGAAGCATTGGCAATCAGAAAGATTTTCTTGTATAAGTCGTCATCGAGGATATAAGCGCACGGTAGGCGAGGGACAAAGACAAAGCCGTCTTCTTGAATAATGACGTTAAAAGAATTAGTATAGCTGGTTTCCCCCTGCATTAAAGCCCCTAGAGCCATGTTTAGGCTCTGGAGCAGGTAAGATTGCAGGAAAGATTGGTTCAGCACATCACGAGATTGTGAGGTCATTACCGAACCTCCTTGATACCATTTGCTTTGAAGTAAACGTTATATTTTACTTCGCAGGCTTGTAGGGTGTCAAATTGAATCATGGATTGAAACGCTGGAAGCTCAATCGTATCTTCGAATTTTACTTGGAAAGGGTCTTGTCCTTCCTGTACAAACCATGCTTTATAGGCTACGATTTCTCCTGTTGGTTTTCCTTCTTCAAACCGTTGTTGTGGTTCAAGTTCGGTACTAAGTGAGTAAATCGGTTGTTTTTGACTGATAATTTTATCAGCCAATGTAGTTGTATAACCACCTTTTGTTGTTTTCATTTTAAACGCCATAGGGTTGTTCCTCCTTTATTATTGAGAAATAATACGAATGAGACTTGCTCGGTTTTGGTCGTGAGCTGGACGTAGTTGCTCTAGTTATGTATCACCTCCTTATTACTAAGGAGAATGAGACAACCAAACGCAAAGTTATTTGTTAAATTTTTAATTTTTTTATAAAAAATCCAGTGACAGAGACACTGGATTTGAGGTATTAGCGATAACTTTTTAATAAAGGAGCTAATTTTTTTAGTGCTTTACAATAATGAGATTTGACAGTTACATCACTCATTTTCTTGTAATGTTCAGTGATATAGCGAGCCGTTTCTTTATAGCTTGAACCTTGTTCCGCTATCATTTCAACAATCTTACTGTCAATTTCTGATAGGGATGCTTTAGCTTCACGAATAGCTTGTCTTAACTCCGCTAGGATTAAAGCTTCTTCGGGATTCAAATCAGAACTTGCAACTACTTCATAGCGTTCACGTCGTTTACCGTCATTACGAGATATGCTTTCTTCCATATTTCGTTTATGGTGGTATCGGTCACGCCGTTCTGCATTACTTTGTTCTTGTTGAAGCAAACGAGTTACTTCATTCCAATTTTTAGCTTTAATAGCTTCTTTGATTTTACGCTCACGGCGTTCTTGTACTTTATTGCTCATAATGATGAGCTCCTTTCCGTCCTTGGACAGAAGGAAACAAAATGAGCAAATATTGAACGCTGAGTATGCTAAAAGGCACAACAAAGAAACAGCGAAACAATTCTATGCAAGACATGACCTTTATCGTCATATCATCATATTTGTTTCAATCTGTCCTTTGATGGCCATCAATTTGGACTATTAAAATTTTTATCAAGAGTTTTTCTTGATATATTCAGTATAAGGCATAATGTTCTTTTATTTTTTACTTCTTTTTTTACTTCAATAAACTAATTTGTAAAACGAAGTGCAAAAAAAAACTAGGCGATTCACCTAGTTTTTAAAGAGCAAATTTTCGTATCTCTTCTTCGCTTAATAGTTTAATAAATGCTTGTTGAACTCTATCTAAAGCCGAAGCCATTGCGAGTAATTCCTCGTTTAATTGTTCTTGGAAATAGTATGTTACTTGTGTATTATTCGTCAATAATCCCTCAATATAGCGAGTGACATTTGTATTATCTAAATTGATATCATAGAGTTCAACTAAATCAACAAGGTCGATGTCGTTTATTCCCTGAGAGGCAATTTTTTCAATACGTTTCTTATCCTCTAGTGAAAATCTTGTTGGCTCTAATTGAATAGTGTGCCTTTCTTGAATTGGTCTTGTTGCATAAGGGTTGGAAACCCAACTGATAATTTCATCAAAAGTTCTTTCCTCAGTCCTTTCTATATCATTGGATTGATAAATATTAATGCCTAGATTTGCCAACTCTTCTTTAGAATATTTTTGATATAACTCTGTGATATCCTTACCTTGACTGAGTAATTTCATACAGTCCTCAGATATCTGTTTGAATTTTACTCCATCTATTTGTTGACCACCAGTCATACTAAACGAAGAGGTTGTTCTTCCTTTTTGAGAAATAACTAACGGGACGGATGTAAGGTAAGATTTTGGAATATTCTCTTTATACATTCTTTCTAATATATCATTTACCATAAATCCGATATTAAACAAGGGATTTTCTTTGAGTTTTTTTATTAGATTAGGGATAATTTCTGTCGAAACATTATCATACCACCATTTATTGATGAGAGGATCAATGTTTTCTTGCCTAAATGTTGAGGGTATGTCATTTCCGCCTAATTCAAATAGGATACCACAGACATTAACTTCAAATGATTTAATTAAATTATCCCCTAACATCAACCAAAGAATATCAAACATTTCTTCAAAATCAATGACAGTCAATTCATTGATGGTACGGGTTCTAAAACTTCTAGCGGGGTTATAACTTTTTCCACCAACCCATACGTCAATGTCATCTTTCTTGTGAAAAGTATCCATTTCAGTTTCAGTAGAAATCATAAATCTTTTTCTTTGAATATTGAAATTTGCAAATGTCTTGGCAATACTTAGACAACTTGATTGGATTGAAATTAAATCATCACTCATGAAAGAATATAGTTTTTCATCTACAGCCTCTAAATCTCTATATAAAATAGAACTGAAAAAATAATGAAACAGATTCTCAATAAACTCATCTAACTCTCCAAAAACGATATACGTATAGCTCGAAGCGGTTAGAGCATTTAAATAAACTAACATCGAACTCGTAATTGGTCGCTTACCACTTTCAACTTGACTAACTTGACCTGCATTGCCTAGTTCGCTTTGTGTAATATTGTATTTTTTTCTTAAATTTTTGATACGAGTAGGTATTTCTTGTGAATAATTTTCTTCAAAAAATTTCATATATAATCCCCCTATAATCATGGAAAAGTAGAAAGTAGTAAAAATAGTTGTTATCCTAGTTGATTAAAAAAATCTCTGATTTCCTCATCTTTTATAAAATAATATATAATTTTCCCCTCTCTTCTAGTGTCCAAGATGTTTTGATTGGCTAGTTTACGAAGATGGTGGGAGGCAGATGCCATACTGAGATTTAGTAAACAGGCTATATCACAGACACAGAGTTCTTCAACAGCAAGGAGATAAAAGATGATATTTATCTGTTTATTATCGGTAAATTTTGATAAAATGCGAAGTGATTTTTGGACTTTTTCCTTTTCAAGGTAGTTCGTTGCGGTTGTAACATTTTGTTGATTTATAACATCCACTTGACAGATACTATCTTTTTTCATAATTTTTTCTCCTAGCCTAACACAGCCCATAGCATGTTAAAGCTGTTGTTTTCAATCAGGATATACATCCCCAGTCCTAAATAAACAACGGCAATAAACCATCTGCTATATTTTTCCAAAGTTTCTCCAACAGAAGGGACTTGTGCCAATTTTTGGGCAGAAAAAACCAAGAGATAAATCATGACTAGAAAGGTAAGTAAAGCCACTATCAAATTCGCTAAATTTAAGGTAATAAAATATGGGACAAAAACACCAATATTGTCAGCACCACAACTTGCAAAAGTAATCATAGCGACTAGAAAAATCAGGTTTTTATTATCTTTGCGCAAACCATCTTTTGCAATAGCTTCTCCATCAGAATCTCCTAAAAGCAAAACTTTGAGTCCTAGGAAAATTGGAATCAAACCGAGCAAACCTAAAATCTCTTTACTAGGAATATAATTTAAGACAAATGCAAAAAGTAAACTTAGCAATATTAGACTAACAGAGCCTAGAAATTGTCCTAAATAGATGTTAATGATGTCTTTTCTGCTTTTTCTTTTGGCAAAAAATAACATTAGGATAATAAGTAAGTCTACGGCTGTCCCAGAATACAGTATTATTGAAGTAACAACATTTTGAATCATAAAACACCTCATTCAAATATATTTTTGAATGTATTTTAACATTAAACTTTGTAGATGTCAACTTAAAATTCACCAAAATATAGATAAGGCGTTAGTGTACCAAATATTAAAAAGCCCTGCCATCGAAATGATAGCAGGGCTTAACTTCAATATCCAGATGATATATTTATCTAAAAAAGGTAGAGTAAAAGGTAGAGTTTTTATTGATTTGTAGTGCGATATAATGAGTTTCAAAAAATCAAAAATCACTTTAAATCAATATTTTGACGTCTATTGACGTGTACTGAAACCCTTACTTCACCTCTGTAAACACAACGTGTTTGCGAAGTTTTGGTGAGTATTTCTTCAATTGAAGACGGTCTGGAGTGTTACGTTTGTTTTTAGAAGTAAGGTACAAGCGTTCACCAGATTCTTTGTGTTCAAGTGTGATATTTACGCGCATGGTATCTCCCTTCTATTATTCAGCTGATGCAGCTTTAGCGATCTTACGTCCTTTGTAGTATCCTTTAAGTGATACACGGTGAGAACGTGAGTAATCTCCAGTAGTTTCGTCAAAGTTTACAGATGGAGCTGTTACTTTGTAGTGTGTACGACGTTTGTTTTTCTTCGCTTTTGAGGTGCGACGTGCAGGTACTGCCATTTTGATTTCTCCTTTAGGTATTTAAATTCGATTCAATCTACTGATTTTCATCAACCATACTAGGATAACACATTTTTTTTGTAAAGTAAAGTTACTTGACAAAAAAAGATGAAAAAATTAAAAGGTCATTAACCAGATTAATCGAAATTTTCTGAAAATTCAAGAATTTTATTCTGTTCATTGCCTTTAAAATGTGTTATAATAGTAAAAACTGAAACGGGAGGGATAAGATGACTGAATTAGATATACGTCACCGCAGTAGCATTTATGACAGCATGGTGAAATCACCAAACCGTGCTATGCTTCGTGCGACTGGTATGACAGATAAGGACTTTGAAACACCGATTGTGGGAGTGATTTCAACTTGGGCGGAAAATACACCATGTAACATTCACTTGCATGATTTTGGGAAATTGGCTAAAGAAGGTGTCAAATCTGCGGGCGCCTGGCCGGTACAGTTTGGAACTATTACCGTAGCAGACGGGATCGCCATGGGAACGCCTGGTATGCGTTTCTCTCTAACATCTCGTGACATCATCGCGGACTCCATCGAGGCGGCTATGGGTGGTCACAACGTCGATGCCTTCGTCGCTATCGGTGGTTGTGACAAGAACATGCCTGGTTCTATGATTGCCATTGCCAATATGGATATCCCAGCTATTTTCGCCTATGGTGGAACCATTGCACCGGGCAATCTTGATGGCAAAGATATTGACTTGGTTTCTGTTTTTGAGGGTATCGGAAAATGGAACCATGGTGACATGACAGCTGAGGACGTGAAACGTCTTGAATGTAGTGCCTGCCCTGGCCCTGGTGGCTGTGGTGGTATGTATACTGCTAATACCATGGCGACTGCTATCGAAGTTCTAGGTATGAGTTTACCAGGTTCTTCATCTCACCCAGCTGAATCAGCTGACAAGAAAGAAGATATCGAAGCAGCAGGACGTGCTGTTGTTAAGATGTTGGAGCTCGGTCTCAAACCATCAGACATCTTAACTCGTGAAGCCTTTGAAGATGCCATCACTGTAACGATGGCTCTCGGTGGGTCAACCAATGCCACTCTTCACTTGCTTGCCATTGCCCATGCTGCCAATGTTGATTTGTCACTTGAGGACTTCAATACGATCCAAGAACGTGTGCCTCACTTGGCCGACTTGAAACCATCTGGTCAGTATGTCTTCCAAGACCTCTATGAAGTCGGTGGTGTCCCTGCGGTTATGAAATACCTCTTGGCAAATGGTTTCCTTCATGGAGACCGCATCACATGTACTGGTAAGACAGTCGCTGAAAACTTGGCTGATTTTGCAGACCTTACACCAGGTCAAAAAGTCATTATGCCACTTGAAAATCCAAAACGTGCAGATGGTCCGCTTATCATCTTGAACGGGAACCTTGCCCCTGATGGCGCGGTTGCTAAGGTATCAGGTGTTAAAGTGCGTCGTCACGTTGGACCTGCTAAAGTCTTTGACTCAGAAGAAGATGCCATTCAGGCCGTTCTGACAGATGAAATCGTTGATGGCGATGTTGTCGTTGTCCGTTTCGTTGGACCTAAGGGTGGTCCTGGTATGCCTGAGATGCTGTCACTTTCATCCATGATCGTTGGTAAAGGTCAAGGAGACAAGGTTGCCCTCTTGACAGACGGACGTTTCTCTGGTGGTACTTATGGTCTGGTTGTTGGACATATCGCCCCTGAAGCTCAGGATGGTGGACCAATTGCCTACCTTCGTACAGGTGATATCGTTACGGTTGACCAAGATACCAAAGAAATTTCCATGGCCGTATCGGAAGAAGAACTTGAAAAACGTAAGGCAGAAACAACCTTGCCACCACTTTACAGCCGTGGCGTCCTTGGTAAATATGCCCACATCGTATCATCCGCTTCACGCGGAGCCGTGACAGACTTCTGGAATATGGACAAGTCAGGTAAAAAGTAAACTCAAAAAGCAAGCCAATTTCGGCTTGCTTCTTTTTATCTTCAAAAGTGATTTGCCTGCTTATACTCAATAAAAATCAAAGAGCAAACTAGAAAGCTAGGCGCAGGTTGCTCAAAGCACAGCTTTGAGGTTGGAGATAAAGCTGACGTGGTTTGAAGAGATTTTTGAAGAGTATTAACGAGGTGGTAGTCCCAGGGCAATACGGCCGTAGCGACTGATTCGTGTAATCTTCCAGGCAGGTGACCAGGTGACTTCAACCTTGACATCTTCGATACCCTCGATTTGTTTCAGACCTGCGACGATTTCGATAGGCAGGCTTTCAGCGCAATCGCAGGCAGTGTCAGTAAAGGTCATGACAATCTTGCAGAGACCTGTTTCGTCCAGATTGATTTCATAAATCAAGCCCAGATTGTAAACATCTAATTCCACATCTGTATCAAAAACCTTCTCTAGTTTTTCAATAATTTGGTCTTGCAAGGCCAAAGCCCGGTCATTGATTTTGATATCGTCTCTCATTACTTCCCTCCACCTGATAAATATCCTCTATTTTCTCATAATTCTGACAATTTAGCAAGTTTTTGATGAATTTTCTGAAAAGACTCTCTTGAGATTTTCTACTCTCACTGTTTTAATCCCTTTATTTATGGTAAAATAAGACTATTAAGTTTAAAGAGGATTCCCTATGAAATTACAAAAACCAAAAGGAACGCAGGATATTTTACCTGCTGAATCTGCCAAGTGGCAGTACGTTGAGGGCTTTGCCCGTGAAATTTTCAAGCGCTATAACTATGCAGAAGTGCGCACGCCTATTTTTGAGCACTACGAGGTCATCAGTCGCTCTGTCGGAGATACAACGGATATCGTAACCAAGGAAATGTATGATTTCCATGACAAGGGTGATCGTCATATCACCCTTCGTCCAGAAGGAACTGCGCCAGTTGTCCGTTCTTATGTGGAAAATAAACTCTTCGCTCCAGAAGTGCAAAAGCCAAGCAAATTTTACTACATGGGCCCTATGTTCCGCTATGAGCGTCCACAGGCAGGTCGTTTGCGCCAGTTCCACCAGATTGGTGTTGAGTGTTTTGGCTCAAGCAATCCAGCTACCGATGTGGAAACCATCGCTATGGCAGCTCATTTCTTGAAAGAAATCGGCATCCAAGGTGTTAAATTGCACCTCAACACTCTTGGAAATCCTGAGAGCCGTGCGGCCTATCGTCAGGCCTTGATTGACTATTTGACACCACTCAAGGAGACCTTGTCTAAGGATAGCCAACGTCGCTTGGAGGAAAATCCTCTTCGTGTCTTGGACTCTAAGGAAAAAGAAGACAAGGTGGCAGTGGAGAATGCTCCGTCTATCTTGGACTTCCTTGATGAAGAAAGCCAGGCTCACTTTGATGCCGTGCGTCAGATGTTGGAAACTCTCGGAGTAGACTATATCATCGATACCAATATGGTGCGTGGTCTGGACTACTACAACCACACCATTTTCGAGTTTATCACTGAGATTGAGGGTAATGACTTGACAGTCTGTGCGGGTGGTCGCTACGATGGCTTGGTTTCTTACTTTGGTGGTCCTGAAACTGCTGGATTTGGATTTGGCCTTGGTGTAGAGCGCCTGCTTCTTATCCTTGAAAAGCAAGGTGTGGCCCTCCCTATCGAAAACGCTCTAGATGTTTATATCGCAGTCTTGGGTGAAGGAGCAAATGTTAAGGCCTTGGAATTAGTACAAGCCCTTCGCCAACAAGGATTCAAAGCAGAGCGTGATTACCTCAACCGTAAACTCAAAGCTCAGTTCAAGTCAGCCGATGTCTTTGCGGCTAAGACCCTCATCACCCTAGGAGAGAGTGAAGTCGAAAGCGGACAAGTGACAGTCAAGAACAACCAAACACGAGAAGAAGTTCAAGTATCACTGGATACTATCAACCAGAACTTTTCTCAAGTCTTTGAAAAATTAGGATTTTAATGACAGACAAACTGGTCAGGATCTTATTCTTGACCCTCTTTTTCCTAGGATTAACATTGCTCTTACTTGCTCAAAAATATCTTTATAAAACCATTACTACCGTTTCTATTTTTGCAAGAGGAATTCGCTTATTAGCCCTTTTAGTTGCGACTGTATTCCACATTTTTATCAAAATGATGCAAATAACAATAGTAAGACTTCATTTCAAATAGGAGGCCCATATGAAATTACTTAAAAATCTTGGCTGGTTTCTTCTAGTTGTTTTATCCTTTTTCTTTGGCTATGGTTTGGTTCAGAGTATGGCTTTATCAGCGCTTGACCTAGGGGCTTCGATCTTTGGAGTCTTGCCACTTTATATAGCCCTGTCAGGGGCCTATGTTTATGGAGTTTACAGATGGTATCAGACAGAAAAAGTTAGCATCCATACAACGGTTTTTAATCGTTATATTTGGTTGCCAACCCTGGTTTTGCTAGTGGCGATTGTAGCCCAGTTCTTTTTACCAGATGATCCGTCGGTCAATCAACAGACTGTATCACAATTGACATTGGCTCAGCCTGTCTTTGGTTTCTTTATGGTAGTGGTCTTTGCTCCTTTGACGGAAGAAGTCATCTTTAGAGGAATGCTGGCGCGCTATCTCTTTCCTAAGCAGGGCAACATGAAACAGACAGCTCTGTTTCTCCTTGTATCGAGTGTGCTTTTTGCCTTGATTCATTTTCCAGGGACTTTGCAACAGTTTTTAGTTTATGCCAGTCTGGGATTGAGTTTGGGTCTGGCTTATGTGAGTCGAAAAGGCCTTCTTTATAGCATTTCTTTACACGCTTTGAATAATTTAATCGGCTTTTTGATGATACTCATGCTATAATAGAGTCAGGAGGTCACATGAAACGAGTAATTTTATTAGCAGTGATACAGGCGGTCGTTCTCTTCTTTATCATCGGGGCGCTTGCCTATGCCTTTAAAGGCGACTTCTTTTACAACTATCTAGCAGTTGTCTTTGCGCCTATTGCAGGTGTCTTGCGTTTTGCTTCGGCTTATGCTACGGAGATTGTTCTACCTAAAAAGGCAGCTGAGATTGCCGAAAAGCGTAAAAAAGGTTAAGAATCATAATCAGAGAATCCGATGACGTTTTCATCGGATTTTTTGTCTGTTCGTTTTGATTTCTAAAGACAATCAAACTTTTCTGATGATTTTCATGAAGAGCCTGCGCTTTTATGGTAAAATAGTAACAGAATAAAAGAGGAGAGAAAACATGAAACGTAGTATGTATGCTGGTCGTGTTCGTGAGGAACACATCGGACAAGAAATGACCTTGAAAGGCTGGGTTGGCCGTCGTCGTGACCTTGGTGGTTTGATCTTTATCGACCTTCGTGACCGTGAAGGAATCATGCAGTTGGTTATCAACCCTGAAAAAGTATCTGCAGAGGTCATGGCAACAGCTGAAAGCCTTCGTAGTGAGTTTGTCATCGAGGTGACTGGACAAGTCGCTGCGCGTGAGCAAGCCAATGATAAATTGCCGACTGGTGTGGTTGAGTTGAACGTGACAGCTTTGACAGTGCTGAATACAGCCAAAACAACACCTTTTGAGATTAAAGATGGGATTGAGGCAAATGACGATACACGTTTGCGTTACCGTTACCTCGACCTTCGTCGTCCAGAAATGTTGGAAAATCTCAAACTTCGTGCCAAGGTGACTCATTCTATCCGTAACTACTTGGACGAGTTGGAGTTTATTGATGTGGAAACACCATTCCTTTCTAAGTCAACACCAGAAGGGGCGCGTGACTATTTGGTTCCATCTCGTGTCAATAAAGGGCATTTCTACGCTCTTCCTCAGAGCCCACAAATCACAAAACAGCTTTTGATGAATGCTGGATTTGACCGTTACTACCAAATCGTCAAATGTTTCCGTGATGAAGACTTGCGTGGAGACCGTCAGCCTGAGTTTACTCAGGTCGACTTGGAAACGTCTTTCCTAACTGAGCAAGAAATCCAAGATATTACAGAAGGCTTGATTGCGCGTGTGATGAAGGAAACAAAAGGCATCGAAGTAACGCTTCCATTCCCTCGTATGAAGTATGATGACGCGATGGCTCTTTACGGTTCTGACAAACCCGATACTCGTTTTGACATGTTGCTTCAGGACTTGACAGAAGTTGTCAAGGGTGTTGATTTCAAAGTCTTCTCAGAAGCACCTGCTGTTAAAGCCATTGTAGTCAAAGGCGCAGCAGATAACTACTCACGTAAAGACATTGACAAGATGACTGAAGTAGCCAAACAATACGGTGCCAAAGGTCTTGCTTGGGTCAAGGTGGTTGATGGAGAATTAAACGGACCAGTTGCCAAGTTCTTGACTGGGATCCAAGCAGATTTGACTGCAGCACTTGGTCTTGAAGATAAGGATTTGGTTCTCTTTGTGGCGGATACGCTTGAAGTGGCGAATGCAACACTAGGTGCCCTTCGTGGACGTATTGCCAAAGAGCTTGGCTTGATTGATAACGATAAATTTAACTTCCTTTGGGTTGTTGACTGGCCAATGTTTGAATGGTCAGAAGAAGAAGGCCGTTATATGAGTGCCCACCATCCATTTACCCTTCCTGATAGGGATTCTGCAAAAAAACTAAAATATTATAAGAACGATTTACAAAGTTGTTCCAAAGAAAAAGGAAGTATCCTTGAGAGAATTTATGCAGTCGCATATGATATTGTCTTAAATGGTTATGAGCTTGGTGGTGGTAGTCTTCGTATATATAAAAAAGACTTGCAGGAATGCATGTTCAAGGCTCTTGGTTTCTCAGCTGAAGAAGCAAATGACCAGTTTGGTTTCCTTCTTGAAGCCATGGACTATGGTTTCCCACCACATGGTGGTTTGGCGATCGGTCTTGACCGTTTTGTGATGCTCTTAGCAGGAGAAGAAAATATTCGTGAAGTCATTGCCTTTCCTAAGAACAATAAGGCAACCGACCCAATGACACAAGCTCCATCAACAGTCGCTCTCCAACAACTAGAGGAACTCAGCTTACAAGTAGAAGAAGATGAAACAAGCAAAACGAATTAAGCGGTGGCGCTATTATCTGCGCCGCTTTGCTTATCAGATAAAAATCTTACGAGTTTTACAAAGTATCTCTCGGGAAAAATATGATGAGAAGGTATCGGCTTCTCTGGTTTATGGCTTTTTGTCAGCAGTAGCAGTCAATTTCTTTTTTCAACCAGGACACGTTTACTCCAGTGGTGCGACAGGTCTGGCACAGATTATCTCTGCCTTGAGTAATCACTGGTTTGGTTTTTACATTCCGATATCGCTAACCTTTTATGCTATCAATTTTCCGTTGATGATTTTGGCTTGGTATCAGATTGGGCATAAGTTTACAATCTTTACCTTTATCACAGTATCCATGAGTTCCCTCTTTATCCAGCTTGTGCCAGTTGTGACCCTGACAGAGGATCCCATCATCAATGCCCTTTTTGGGGGTGTTGTCATGGGCTTGGGGATTGGTTTTGCGCTCCGTAACAATATTTCTAGCGGAGGTACAGATATCGTCAGTCTCACCATTCGAAAGAAAACAGGGAGAAATGTCGGTAGTATTTCTTTCTTGGTGAATGGGACGATTATGCTGATAGCAGGATTGACCTTTGGTTGGAAATACGCCCTCTACTCTATGATCACCATTTTTGTATCGAGCCGTGTGACAGATGCGGTCTTTACAAAGCAAAAACGCATGCAGGCCATGATTGTGACCAATAATCCTGACAAGGTAATCGCAAAAATCCATAAAAAATTGCACCGCGGAGCAACCATGATCCACGATGCAGAAGGAACCTATAATCATGAGAGAAAAGCAGTCTTGATTACGGTTATCACGCGAGCAGAGTTTAATGATTTTAAACACATCATGAAACAGGTCGATCCGACAGCCTTTGTCTCTGTATCCGAAAATGTCCACATCCTAGGACGATTCGTAGAAACAGACAATTAATAATACTCAAAAGACCAGCCTTGAGGCTGGTCTTTATTTTTCGATAATTTTGTGTCCAATCAACTGGCGGTAACAAATCTGTTTATTGTTTTTGGCATCGTTAATAATCTGGAGAATGGTTTCAAAGGAAACGCGCCCGAGTTCTAAGCTATTGATATCCACATAGGCTGCCAAGTTCAGTTTAGGGTTGACCGAGTCAAAGCTGAGGACAGGGACATCCAGTTGGTGTTTTGCGATGTAATCACAGACCCCTGCAGCAAGAAGGCTATCAATAGTAATAATAGCATCAATATTTGGATCATGCTCGAAGAGAAGTTTACTAAAGCGATAACCATTATCTTCAAGAAATTCGGTCGCAAAGTAGGTCAGATTTGGATCAATAGGAAGTTGGTATCGTTTAAGAGCTAACTCATAACCCATTAGACGATCTTGTGTTACGAAAAGTTTTTTGGTTCCTCCGATGAAGGCAATTCGTTTGCATCCTTTTTTGATGAAATACTCTGTTGCATCAAAGCCAGCTTGTACATTGTCATTATCAACAAGAGGGATAAAGGGTGAAGTAGATTTTCCGAGAATTAGGAAAGGGAACTGCTCATCGGCTACTAGTTTGACCAGAGGGTCTTCTTCTTCAGCGTAGAGGAAAATCAAACCGTCAACACGCTTGCCATAAACCATCTGAGAAATCGCATTGAGACGTTCTTTCTCATCTTTTCCTGTTGCAATCTGAATAGCGTAGTGGTTTTCAGACGCGACTTGGGCAATCCCTCGTAGGACAGATGGGAAGAAAGGATTTTGGTAAAAGGCATCCGAGTCATCAGGAAGCACCAGGCCGATAACCTGAGTATAGCTACTTACCAAGCTACGAGCATTGAGGTTGGGATGGTAGTTGAGTTCCTTCATAGCCTTGCGAACTCGTTTTTTGGTTTCATCACTAATCGTTGATTTATTTTGAATGACGCGGGTAACAGTGGAAGGTGAGACACCTGCTGCCTTAGCCACATCTTTAATCGTCACGGGCATAAAAATCTCCTATTTATGATAATCTGGATCACGGAAATGTGTCTTGTAAAAAATAGTGACCAGATAAAGAACAAAAAGAATGTTTTGTACAGTGATAAGGGTTGACATATTTTGGCCAAAAAGTCCCAAAATAAGCGTAATCAGAGTGGGTAATCCTAAACAGTTCAAGATAAAATGGTAGCACTCTTTAAAGGTCCTAAATGAAAAGAGGCGTGATTTTTTGGTGATATAAAGGAGAAGACTAGCTCCAAGAGAGACAATGAAGAAATTCAATCCAAAGAGGAAGCTAGCACCAAGAACGAGAAAGAGACTGATATAGACCCGATTTTGTTGGTACCAATCTTTAGAAATGGCCTGGGTTAGATCTTCCTTACTCTGGAAACTCTCCGTTTGAATCGCGTGGTAGCGAATGCGAGTCAGTTCCTTACTTTCCTTGCTGATGACGAGTTCTTCCGTATCAAAATGAAGTTGCAAGTCCTTTGGAAATTCCTTGCTTTGGCTTGGACCAATTAAAAGAGAAGGCTGATGATTCTTCGTACCTGAGTAGTTCAGCTTTCCATCAACGATTTGTGTATTCTCTGACAAGTCCATGATGGCTTCATCTGTCAGCGGTGTATAAACATTATCGATAAAGGTATCCAGTGGATACGTTTCCTGTGAGCTGTTTTGAATGGCAATCGGAACCATAGACAAGCTGATGAGGAAAATGCTCGTAAAGAGAAGCTGAAACCAGTTGAGGCCGAAACGTTTTGATAGGGGCTTACGAAATCCCCAGATACTAGAGAAATACGAGAATGGATATGGAAGCATAGGCATCTTTCTAAAAGTGTTTTCTATATGAGTATTATTATATAGAGAAATGTGCTTTATTTCAAGTCTAGGAGATAAATTGCTTGTTGCAAGAATATTATTTACAGTAACAATTTCTAATACTCAATGAAAATCAAAGAGCAAACTAGGAAGCTAGTCGCAGGTTGCTCAAAGCACAGCTTTGAGGTTGGAGATAAAGCTGACGTGGTTTGAAGAGATTTTCGAAGAGTATAAAATGAAAAAGGGTGGCGGGGATAGATTATCCCTTGTCGCCACCACTTGTAAGTCCTGAAACAAAGTTCTTTTGTAGGAAGAAGAAGAGAATACAGATTGGAAGCGCGATGAGGATAGCACCTGCTGAGAAGTAGGCGATCTTCAAGTTTTTCACATTGCTGACAAAGGTCTGTAGACCAACGGCAACTGTAAAGTATTCTTTCTCACGAAGCAAGAAACTAGAGAGAATATAGTCTCCGAAAGGTCCCATGAAGGCCCAGAGGGCTTGTACCGCAACCATTGGGCGAACAAGAGGGAGAACGATTTGCCAGAAGCGGCGGAAGTGTCCTGCACCATCTAGTTTTGCTGATTCATCAAGAGACATTGGTACTGTGTCGAAGTAGCCTTTCATCAACCAAGCATTCATCGGGATACCGCCACCAACGTAGAGGAAGATGAGGAACCAGCTATGGTTAAGGGCGTTCAACATAAGTGCCATAACGAAGAAGGCTGTTAAAGCGGCCATGGTTGGCACCATTTGGATAATCAAGAAGAAGACCAAACTTTGCTTACGAGCCAAGAAGTTGTAACGGCTGTAAGCATAACCAGCAAGTACGATGATACTTGTTTGAACAACCATGGTAATCAAGGCAATAATCAAGGTATTGAGATACCAAGTGCCGTACAAGGTTTCAGTGAAGAGCCCTTGGAAGTTGGCAAAGCTAAAGTCGACGTTAGCATCTAGTTTAAAGGCTACGACATTACCAGACTTGAAGGCTGACATAATGGTGATCAAAAGTGGATAGATAATGACGATTGATAAGCCAATCAAGTAGAGGTAAGTGAGGGTTTGAGTCAGTCTACGTTTGAGTTTGATTGAGTTATTCATCTTAGACGTCCTCCATATCAAATGCGTGTAGTTTCTTGAATGCGATCATAGAGATAGAGATGACAATGATTGAGATAATCAAGGTAACAGCTGCCGCCATAGAGTATTGAGGAGATGTACCTGTTGTCAAACGATAAATCCATGAGATCAAGATATCGGTTGAACCGGCTCCACCACCAACGCTACCAGGACCTCCGCCGTTGAAGAGGTACATGATAGAGAAGTTGTTAAAGTTGAAGGTGTATTGGCTGATCAATGTTGGTGCTGCAACAGCCAAAATCATAGGGAAAGTGATGTTGCGGAATTTTTGCCAAGCATTGGCACCATCGATGTAAGCCGCTTCGTAGAGGTCGTTAGGAATAGACTGTAAGATACCCAAGGTCAAAACGTAGATGTATGGGAATCCTAGCCAACCCTGCATCATAATCAAGGCAATCTTAGTCCAAGTAGGATCTGTTTTCCAAGGGATAAGAGCTCCATCTAGGAAAGGAAGGACCTTAGACAAAAGAGGCAAGACTTGTGTGTTGATAGCACCAACACTATCATTAAACATATTTGAGAATGTCAAGATAGTGATGAAGGCTGGGACAGCCCAAGGAAGAAGGAAAATAACACCGAAAATACGTTTTCCTTTGATAAATGGTTGATTGGCAACGATTGCTGTAAAGATACCAATGACGATCTGCAAGGTAGAAGCAGCCAAGGCCCAAATAATGGTCCAAGAAAGAACAGAACCAAAGGCAGAACGGAAGGTACTCAAGCTCCAGATATTTGTGAAGTTCGTTAAACCAACCCAGTCCAACAATTTGTTTGGTGGCAAGTGTTGGAAGTCATAGTTTGTAAAGGCGATCATCAAGGTTACGATAACAGGAAAGATAATCGCAAAGGTCATCGCTACATACGATGGGATAATCAAAAGGTATGGGAAACCATTCTCATAAATACCTTTGATCATATCTTTAAAAGTACGTGGGACAGGAATTCCATTGTTAATACGTTTTGCGATTGTATGTGCATCTTTAATATTTGAGAAATAAAAGAGCACATAAACGACTACAAAGATTAAATGGAAGGCACCACGAATCAGCATAAAGAGGGAATTATCACGACCTGGCTTGTCACCAAGAGTGATCAAATTGTGCAATTCAGGGGCTGCAAGTGCTAGAAAATACAGAACAAATAAAACAGTAACACCAAGGAAGATAAAACCTTTGGCCTTTTGTTTATTGTAAATCTGTCCTAACCCAGGAATCACTGAAAGCAAGGCTGCTTTGCTAGGTTGTTGGTTTTCCATGAATACTCCTTTCATAGGATACGAGATTGAAGTTTGTCTCCAATCACTAGATAGGCAACTGCAATCATTCGTAAATTTATAAAATCAAAGGGGGATTTGTATTCTCCCCCCCTTGTAACGAATTCAATTATTCACCAAATTTTTGTTTGATTGTTTCTTTGATCAATGTTACAGCATCGTTAGCAGCTGTCTTAGCATCTTTTTTACCACTTACAGCGTCAAAGAGCATTGTTTTAGCTGGATCCCAAACAGCTGACATTTGAGAAATGTTTGGCATTGGTTGAGCGTTCTTGAACTGTTTGATAACAGCTGTTGTCAACTCATCGTTTTTACCTTCAGCGTATGAACGAGCTTCAGTGTTAGCTGGGATTTCGTTAGTTGCATCGTAGAATGCTTTTTGTTGTTCAGTTGAAACAAGGAAGTCTACAAATTTTTGTGCAGCTTCAAGGTTCTTAGTGCTTGATGGGATGATCCAAGCTTTACCACCACCGAATGGTGTGTATTCTTTACCATTTGGAAGAGTTGGAATAGTAGCAACACCGTAGTTTACTTTAGCATCTTTGAATGCTTGAGCTTTCCAAGGACCGTCGATGATAGCAGCTGTTTTACCTTCTTGGAATTGAGTTTGGATCAAGTTTGCAGCACCTTCAGTATCTTGCATCCCTTTAGGCCATTTTTCGTACCAAGATTTAGCGTAGTTGACACCAGTGATAGAACCGTCGTTTGCAAGACCGATGTCTTTAGCGTCTTTACCGTTTTGTCCGAATACGTAACCACCGTTACCAGCAAGAAGTCCGTATGCGTAGTAGAAGTTTGTCCAGTCAGCTAGGAATGCAGTAGTTTTGCCATCTTCACCAGCGAAAGCGTATTTGCTGTCTTTAGCAAGTTCTTCTAATTCAGCAAAAGTTTTTGGAGCTTCTTTTAGCAAGTCTTTGTTGTAGTACATAACAAGTGACTCAATAACGGCAGGAGCACCGTAAACTTTACCGTCAGCAGCTGTTACAAGAGATTTAGTCTTATCATCTGTTTTAGCGCCGTCGCTCAAAGTAACTTCTGAAAGTTGTCCGTCAGTACCAAGGCTACCTACGCGGTCGTATGGTGCCATCATAACGTCAGCAGCTTGACCTGATTGGTTGTCAAGAGAAAGTTTGTCAAGTCCACCAAGTTGGTCACCTGATTTGATGTTAACTTTTGTACCTGATTCTTTTTCATAAGCTGCAGCAACTTTTTCAGCGTAGGCTTTGTATTGGTCTTCAACGTAGAAAGTGATTTCTTTTGCTTCAGATGAGCTAGCATCAGCTGCTTTATCAGCAGTTTTGCTTCCGCAAGCTACCAAAAGTAAGCTAGCAAGAGTAGCAGTTCCGAGCACAGCAGCGCTCTTCATGAATTTAGATGACATAGTGTATTCCTCCTAAAGAATAACAGTATAATTTATTTAGAAAACGCAAACGTTTTCTTTTATGAGCCTAGTATAGCACAAATAGAAAACGGTTGCAAGCTTTTTTAAAAAGTTTTTTAAAAAAATTTTAAGGTTTCAAACATTTGTTAAAGCCTTTATATAGGAAAGAACTTAAAATGTTTGTTTTTCTTGAATGGAAAATATATTAGGGAAACGATTGCGTAAATTTTGCTCGATTTTTCAGAAAATAGAGCAGATATTGGGAATAAATTATCTTAAATCAGAAAATCTTTAAAATTTTTTTCGCTTATTTCATAAAATATCAGTGGGAACAAGTTTTGTTTGATTAAAATAATTCAAAAAAATTTTTTAAAAACGCTTGCATTTGTCTTTGAAATACGCTATACTTAATTCAACGCAAACGTTTGCGCCTTGATTGCGCAACGTTTTATAACAAACACATGAGGTGCTATTATGAAAAAACGTCAAAGTGGTGTGTTGATGCACATCTCTTCTCTACCAGGAGCATACGGGATTGGATCATTTGGTCAGACTGCCTATGATTTCGTTGATTTCTTGGTTCGTACGAAGCAACGTTACTGGCAAATCCTCCCTCTTGGGACAACAAGCTATGGAGATTCTCCATATCAATCATTCTCAGCCTTTGCTGGAAATACGCATTTTATCGACCTTGATATCTTGGTAAAGCAAGGCTTGCTCGAAGCTAGTGACCTTGAAGGTGTTGACTTTGGTAGCGATGCATCTGAAGTTGACTATGCGAAGATTTATTACGCACGTCGTCCACTTTTAGAAAAAGCAGTTAAACGCTTCTTGAAAGTGGGTGATGTCAAAGATTTTGAGAAGTTTGCTCAAGACAACCAATCATGGCTCGAACTCTTCACAGAGTATATGGCTATCAAAGAGCATTTTGACAATCTTGCTTGGACAGAATGGCCAGATGCAGACGCTCGTGCGCGTAAAGCTTCAGCACTTGAAAGCTACCGTGAGAAATTGGCAGACAAGTTGGTTTACCACCGTGTGACTCAATACTTCTTCTTCCAACAATGGTTGAAATTGAAAGCCTACGCTAACGATAACCACATCGAGATTGTTGGAGACATGCCAATTTACGTCGCAGAAGATTCAAGCGACATGTGGGCAAATCCACATCTCTTCAAGACAGATGCCAGCGGCAAGGCGACTTGCATCGCAGGATGTCCGCCAGATGAGTTTTCTGCAACTGGTCAACTTTGGGGGAACCCAATCTATGACTGGGAAGCAATGGATAAAGACGGTTACAAATGGTGGGTTGAACGCTTGCGTGAAAGCTTCAAAATCTACGATATTGTTCGTATCGACCATTTCCGCGGTTTCGAATCTTACTGGGAAATTCCTGCTGGTTCCGATACAGCAGCACCTGGTAAATGGGTGAAAGGTCCAGGCTACAAGCTTTTTGCAGCTGTTAAGGAAGAGCTTGGTGAGCTAAACATCATCGCGGAAGACCTTGGTTTCATGACAGATGAAGTCATCGAGTTGCGTGAACGCACTGGCTTCCCAGGAATGAAGATTCTTCAATTCGCCTTCAACCCAGAAGACGAAAGTATCGATAGCCCACACTTGGCACCTGCCAACTCTGTTATGTACACAGGAACACACGATAACAATACAGTTCTTGGTTGGTATCGTAATGAGATTGATGATCCAACTCGTGAATACATGGCTCGTTACACGAACCGTAAAGAGTATGAAACAGTGCCACACGCAATGCTTCGCACAGTATTTTCATCTGTTAGCTTCATGGCTATTGCAACCATGCAAGACTTGCTAGAACTAGATGAGTCAGCTCGTATGAACTTCCCATCTACTCTTGGTGGAAACTGGTCATGGCGTATGACAGCAGATCAACTCACACCAGCTGTTGAAGAAACTTTGCTTGACTTGACTACAATTTATCGCCGAATCAATGAAAATTTGGTAGAATTAAAGAAATAAGACAATATCAGGAGACACATAAACATGTTCCCATTAAATGAATTTGTACAAAAACGTTACAATAAAACCATTGCAGAATGTAGCAATGAAGAGCTTTACCTTGCTCTTCTCAACTACAGCAAGCTTGCTAGCAGCCAAAAGCCAGTCAACACTGGTAAGAAAAAGGTTTACTACATCTCAGCTGAGTTCTTGATCGGTAAACTCTTGTCAAACAACTTGATTAACCTCGGTCTTTACGACGATGTGAAAAAAGAACTTGCAGCTGCAGGTAAAGAGTTGATCGAAATCGAAGAAGTAGAATTGGAACCATCACTTGGTAACGGTGGTTTGGGACGTTTGGCAGCCTGCTTTATCGACTCAATCGCTACACTTGGTTTGAATGGTGATGGTGTTGGTTTGAACTACCACTTCGGTCTTTTCCAACAAGTTCTTAAAAACAACCAACAAGAAACGATTCCTAATGCTTGGTTGACAGAGCAAAACTGGTTGGTTCGCTCAAGCCGTAGCTACCAAGTGCCATTTGCACACTTTACATTGACATCTACTCTTTACGATATCGATGTACCTGGTTACAAGACAGCTACTAAAAACCGCTTGCGTTTGTTTGACTTGGATTCAGTTGATTCTTCTATCATCGAAGATGGTATCAACTTTGATAAGACTGATATCGCTCGCAACTTGACTCTCTTCCTTTACCCAGACGACAGCGACAAGCAAGGTGAATTGCTCCGTATCTTCCAACAATACTTCATGGTTTCAAACGGTGCGCAATTGATCATTGATGAAGCGATCGAAAAAGGAAGCAACTTGCATGACCTTGCGGACTACGCAGTAGTACAAATCAACGATACTCACCCATCAATGGTGATCCCTGAATTGATCCGTCTCTTGACTGCGCGTGGTATCGAACTTGACGAAGCAATCTCAATCGTTCGTAGCATGACTGCCTACACTAACCACACAATCCTTGCTGAAGCCCTTGAAAAATGGCCTCTTGAATTCTTGCAAGAAGTGGTTCCTCACTTGGTACCAATCATCAAAGAATTGGACCGTCGTGTGAAAGCAGAATACAAAGACCCAGCTGTTCAAATCATCGATGAGAGCGGACGTGTTCATATGGCTCACATGGATATCCACTATGGATATAGCGTAAACGGGGTTGCAGCTCTTCACACTGAAATCTTGAAGAACTCAGAGTTGAAAGCTTTCTACGACATCTACCCAGAAAAATTCAACAACAAAACAAACGGTATCACATTCCGTCGTTGGCTCATGCATGCCAACCCAAGACTGTCTCACTACTTGGATGAGATTATTGGACATGGTTGGCACCATGAAGCAGATGAGCTTGAAAAACTCTTGTCATACGAAGACAAGGCTGCTGTTAAAGAAAAATTGGAAAGCATCAAAGCTCACAACAAACGTAAATTGGCTCGTCACTTGAAAGATCACCAAGGTGTGGAAATCAATACAAACTCTATCTTTGATATCCAAATTAAACGTCTTCACGAGTACAAACGCCAACAAATGAACGCTTTGTATGTCATCCACAAATACCTTGATATCAAGGCTGGTAACATTCCTGCTCGTCCAATCACAGTCTTCTTTGGCGGTAAAGCAGCTCCTGCCTACACAATCGCCCAAGACATCATTCACTTGATCCTTTGCTTGTCAGAAGTGATTGCAAATGATCCAGAAGTAGCTCCACACTTGCAAGTGGTTATGGTTGAAAACTACAACGTTACTGCAGCAAGCTTCCTTATCCCGGCATGTGATATCTCAGAACAAATCTCACTTGCTTCTAAAGAAGCTTCAGGTACTGGTAACATGAAATTCATGTTGAACGGAGCTTTGACTCTTGGTACTATGGACGGAGCTAACGTGGAAATCGCTGAGTTGGTTGGCGACGAAAATATCTACATCTTCGGTGAAGATTCAGAAACTGTTATCGACCTTTACGCAAAAGCAGCTTACAAATCAAGCGAATTCTACGCTCGTAAAGCTATCAAACCATTAGTTGACTTCATCGTGAGTGACGCTGTTCTTGCAGTAGGCAAGAAAGAACGCTTGGAACGTCTTTACAACGAATTGATCAACAAAGACTGGTTCATGACTCTCCTTGACTTGGAAGACTACATCAAAGTCAAAGAGCAAATGCTTGCTGACTACGAAGATCGTGACGCATGGTTGGATAAAGTCATCGTTAACATTTCTAAAGCAGGATTCTTCTCATCTGACCGTACAATCGCTCAGTACAACGAAGATATCTGGCACTTGAACTAAGATACATTGCATCAGATTATAAAAAGCGCATCTAAAAAGATGCGTTTTTTTATGAAATAAAGTAGAGGCTTTAATAGAATATTCTCCATACCGTTAAAACGCTAGCACAACAGAGGAGAAACAGGTATACTATTGTTAATTAGACCGAATCGGATAAAGAAGAGGGGATTTATGATGAAAAAACTAGCACTAACAGTGGTACTTTTGGGAATAGCACTATTGACACTAACTGGTTGCTTTACAAAAAGTAGTCGAAGATTTATCGAAGGAAAGGCTGCAGAGTTAAGCGAGGTTTATCCAACGGAGAATCTGGAAGATTTGTTTGAAAAGTTTCCGGATGGGTTTGGTATTTTTAGCGACGATATTTATGATTATAAAGAAGGGAAAGGCTATTTTTACCAATCTATTGAACTAAAGGGTGATGCTGAGAATAAAGTGGTTAGAGGAACTTTTAAGGAGAAAAAAGTCAGCATAGATGAGAATAAAAAACGAACGGAAGAAGTACTTTATGAAGGTGGAGTGGTTTATAAGGATGGAATGATTCAATTGACGGAGCCTCAGGCAAATGCGACGATAAGGAATCCTAAACTATTGCTCCAAGAATTTACGATTAATAGAAATACTCTGTCGAAATTAAAAATGGGTGGAAAAAGCTACAGTGTTGAAACAGGGAGCGCAGATATTGACTATACTCTATCGGATCCGATTTTAAACAACTACATGGGAGTTGAGCAGAATAAAGAACTAAAAATGGTGATTTATATCATGCATGAAACCATTGAAAATAGGGCCTATAGCTATACTTTAGAAATTCAAGACGGGCAAAATACACATGCGGAGATTATCAGTGGAGATAAAATAAATGACAAATAATGTTTATAAAGTTCTAGACGGGACGAATCCAACACTTGATGCTTCGGATTTGTCTTATGAGTTTGAGAAAGCCAGAATCAAGGGAGCGACTGATGATAATGTTGTAGATAGATATTATAAAACCGAGAAGAAAATTAAGCCTTTGAATTTTGAGTACGTGTCTAGCTTTCGTGATCCTGTGACAGGGACGAGTGGGGTTGCCTTTAAAGATGAGACAAGTGGAAAAACTATCATTGCTTACACAGGTACCAACCCTGATAGTGACTTGGTAAATGACGCTGTCTTGACAGATGGGCTCGGTATTGGTGTTGGGACGGGTCACCATTATAGCTCAGCTTATCAGTTTTACGAGGATGTTCTTAAAAAGAACAACTTAGATCCAGAAGACGTTATCTTGACAGGTCACTCACTGGGTGGGAATGTTGCTCAGCGTGTCGCTCTGAAATACAATGTCCCTAAAACCATTGTCTACAACGCTGCGCCTCTCTATATCCCTGCTAGCCTGAGTATTTTTTCTGCTAAAAATATAGCAGCGATAGAGAGTGACAAGGCTAGTTTTACAGGAAGCGTCACACGTATTACGACAGAGAAAGACCCTTTGAATAATTTGATGACTGCTTAGATTGAATCAGAACCTTAAAATTGGTATAATGAAGTAACTATCTTGGATTCTGAGAGGAGGAGCAATCCATGTTTAAAAAAATTGCAATGATGATGTTAGTAGGAGGGCTTGGAATAATGGTGTTAGCTGGATGTAGTGGGAAGAGTAGCCGAAGATTTATCGAGGGAAAGGCTGCAGAATTAAGCAAGATCTATCCGACGGAGAATCTGGAAGACTTGTTTAATAAGTTTCCGGATGGGTTTCAGATCCGTATAACAGATATTAGTGAGGATAGTGAAGACTCTCCTTCAATTAGTTATCAGGTAGTTTTAAATGGAATTTCTGAGACCAAAGAAATAAAAGGAGAAATTACCAAAAAGAGTTCAGTAAAAAACTCAGATGGAAAGATAGAAAAAGAGGTATTATATCAGGGAGCAGTATACTATAGAGATGGTAGTCTTCACTTATCAGATGACACTGGCTCTAACAATAAAGAAAAGGGTGACTTAAAACATACCCGTCTTTTAATGCAGGAGTTTCCTATTTCTAGGTCTAGTTTAAAAGAGCTACAAGTGGTTCGGAAAGGCCATAGCCTTGAGACAGGTTCTGCCAGCATCACCTATAAACTAAAAAATAAACAAGTAAATGATTATTTGAGTTTAGAAAAAGATACTGAAATAAATATGGACATTAATATTCCTGAATCAACGATATCGGGTAAGAATTACGGGTACTCTATCATTTTTAGAAATGATAATCTTTATCATGCTGAAGGCATTGTAGGGAAATTAGAGGGGGATTAGTAATGAGCGATTATAGAGAATACACAGTGCTAGATGGGACTAATCCAACACTTGATGCTTCGGATTTGTCCTATGAATTTGAAAAGGCCAGAATTAATGGGGCGACAGATAAAAATATTGAAGAAAGATATTATTTCGAAGAAAAGAAAATCAAGCCTTTGAATTTTGAGTACGTGTCTAGCTTTCGTGATCCTGTGACAGGGATGAGGGGGTTGCCTTTAAAGATGAGACAAGTGGAAAGACCATTATTGCTTTTACAGGGACCAACCCTGATAGTGACTTGGTAAATGACGCTGTCTTGACAGATGGGCTCGGTATTGGTGTTGGGACGGGTCACCATTATAGCTCAGCTTATCAGTTTTACGAGGATGTTCTTAAAAAGAACAACTTGAATCCAGAAGACGTTATCTTGACGGGTCACTCATTGGGTGGGAATGTTGCTCAGCGTGTCGCTCTGAAATACAATGTCCCTAAAACCATTGTCTACAACGCTGCTCCCCTCTATGTCCCTGCAGGTGCTGGCTTGGGGAATGGTCTGATTGGCAATCCCTTAGTAGCACTCGCTACTGCCCAAAATATAGCAAAGATAGAAAGTGATAAGGCTCAGTTTACAGGGAGTGTCACACGTATTACAACAGAGAAAGACCCTTTGAATAATTTGATGACTGCTTAGATTGAATCAGAGCCTTAAAATTGGTATAATGAAGTAATTATCTTGAATCCTGAGAAGGAGGAGTAATCCATGTTTAAAAAAATTGCAATGATGATGTTAGTAGGAGGACTTGGAATGATGGTGTTAGGTGGATGTAGTAGTAAGAGTAGCCGAAGATTTATCGAGGGGAAGGCTGCAGAATTAAGTAAGGTCTACCCAACGGAGAATCTGGAAGACTTGTTTGAAAAGTTTCCGGATGGGTTTCAGATTCGTATAACAGATATTAGTGAGGATAGTGAAGACTCTCCTTCAATTAGTTATCAGGTAGTTTTAAATGGAATTTCTGAGACAAAAGAAATAAAAGGAGAAATTATCAAAGAAAGCTCATTCGAGAATTCAGATGGGAAAATTGAAGAAGAAACATTATATAAAGGAAATGTCTACTACAAAGATGGCAGTCTTCATTTGTCAGAAGGAGGCTCTTCTAATAATAAAGAGAAAGGTGATTTAAAACACTCCCGTCTTTTAATGCAGGAATTTCCTATTTCGAGGTCGAGTTTAAAAGGCCTAGAAGTCGTTCGGAAAGGTTATAGCCTTGAGACAGGTTCTGCCAGTATCACCTATAAGCTAAAAAATGAACAAGTAAATGATTATTTAGGTTTAGAAAATGATGCCCAACTTAATATGATTATTAATATTCCTGAAACAGCGGTATCAGGAAAAAACTACAGCTACTCCATAATTTTTAGAAAAGATAATCTTTATCATACAGAAGGTATCGTAGGGAAATTAGAGGGAAATTAGTCATGAGCGATAGCAAAGAATATACAGTTCTAGACGGGACGAATCCAACACTGGATGCTTCGGATTTGTCTTATGAATTTGAAAAGGCCAGAATTAATGGTGCGAGTGATAAGAACGTTAAAAAGCTCTATTTTGACGAAGAAAAGAAAATCAAGCCTTTGAATTTCACATATGTATCCAGCTTTCGTGATCCTGATACAGGGACGAGCGGGGTTGCCTTTAAAGATGAGACAAGTGGAAAAACTATCATTGCTTATACAGGGACAAACCCTGATAGTGACTTGGTGAATGACGCGGTCTTGACAGATGGGCTCGGTATTGGGGTTGGGACGGGTCACCATTATAGCTCGGCTTATCAGTTCTATGAGGATGTTCTTACAAAGAACAACTTGGATCCAGAAGACGTTATCTTGACAGGTCACTCACTGGGTGGAAATGTTGCTCAGCGTGTCGCTCTGAAATACAATGCCCCTAAAACCGTTGTCTATAACGCTGCTCCCCTCTATGTCCCTGCAGGTGCCGGCTTGGGGAATGGTCTGATTGGCAATCCCTTAGTAGCACTCGCTACTGCCAAAAATATAGCAGAGATAGAAAGTGATAAGGAACAGTTTACAGGGAGTGTCACACGTATTACAACAGAGAAAGACCCTTTGAATAATTGGTCGGATCGGTTTGGCGGAGTTTATGTGGGAGAGGAGTATGTCATCCCCCATTCAGGTGGTCACTTAATGGGGGATTTACGCGCAGTCAGTGGCGATATCCAGAAGATTGAGCAGTCTACGATTGCCATAGAGAGCGTTGAAAGAAGTACACAAGCCAAATTAAAAGGCATTCAAAGTAAGAAAGAACGCTTCAAAGTCAATGATATCGGTGCAGGTTCTCCAAATGGTTTGTCCAAGGCAGAGCTCATCGCACTGGACTCAGAGCAGGCGCTGGTTGTTGCTAGCGGATTGTCGACTGCTTCTAATGCAACGGTTGATTTGATAGCTGCAAAAGGGACGAGTGCAGTTGAGCGAGCCCTTAAATTGTATAGTAGCCTTGGTGATGTACCGTTTGGTTTTCTCCTATCTTCTGATGAAGTCAGAGCAACCTACAATGAATGTGGCGTCAACTATGGAAGCGTTGTTGAAGCGGTGGACAGTCATTGCACATCCGTCAAATCAAATGCAAATAAGATTGCGACATCCTTTGTAGACTTGGAGGCAAAGATTAAGTCAGGGGTTGAACAAATCGTTCAAAAAGATAAAGAATTACAAGGATTAATTGCTCATGGATAAGTGGAGTGAGATTAGGGCTAAGCTAGTGGATGCCCAAGAAGAACTCTATCAGATTGGAGATCAATACCGACAGTCAAAGGATGATTTGGATACCAAGTGGAGCTTTTTGAATGATTTTCATAAGGGATTAAATCAAAAATTTGATGAAAAACATTCCCTTGTGTTAGCAGCCTATTCAAAAATGCCGGATGCGACTGAGGATATGCTTAATGCTGCGGTGGAAGCTATAAATCGATATAGGATGGTGAATGAAGAGGAGTTTAGAACTCGGAGACGTGAGCTGGAAAGAAAATATGACGATTTAGAAGATAGCTATAAGAAAAAGTGTCGAAAACAAGAGGCAGTCATTGAGCAACTTTCTAGTGAACTAAAAGCATGTCAGACAGATGAAAAATAGGAGGAAGAAGGATGGGGTTATTTGAAGATGTCGGTACTGGAATTTATGATTTTGCTTCAGATACAATGGACAACATCGGTAATGGAGTCTCTGAACTGAATGATATGGCTAGAAGCCAGATTCCAGGTGTGAGAGAAGTAGAGGATGCTATACACGGGGCTTATGATTGGGGGATGGATCAGTTACGCTCTTTTGAAGCCTATAGCGAGATTGAGAAGAGATTAGAAAGATCACTTATCAGAACCTTGTATGTTCCAGCTAAAAAACGGGCGGTAACTCGTGTTATTAAAGAGTTTGACACAGGCGTTCAAAAAGTCGGCCAAAAGGCAAAGACTACGATTGATTCCGTTAATAATCAAATCGATGCGGAAATAAAAGGAGAGTTTTCAAACGCCATTCAAGATACAGTTAGTAAAGAAAATCTCAAGTGGGAGAAATTGGTTTAAAGCGAAGATGAGAATAGTTGCTCACTATTTTTTACAAAAATTAAATCCGCACCTCGATCAGGGGTGTGGGTTTTTGTCTTATCAGAAAGTTTTATTTACAGTGCTTTCCCAACTAAAATCTCTGCTTCGATAGTGATCTCTGTCAGTTGGCTCCAGTCAATCTTGGTTTGGTCGACGTGAAAGAGTAAGGGTGTCATAGTAAGCAGGGCTTGGCGTTGCTCAGCCGAGATAGGTGTTGTTAAGGAAGCTATTTGGCTAGATTGGATGCTGAAATATTCCTGGAAATGTTCTTTGATATCTTGGTTGGAATAGTCCTTCTTTGTCAGCTGGTCCTGCACTATTTGACGGATTTCTTTGAGGTGATTTTCAGTCGGGATGACCTTGATCAAAATACCGTCTTTGGATAGAACGCGGCGAAATTCTCCATAGTTGGCAGGTGAGAAGATATCAAGTAGGATATCCATGCTTGCGTCTTTTATAGGAAGGCGAGCCAGGTCACCGACGAACCAATTGACTTCCCAGTTGGGTTCGCTCTTGGCAGCGATTTGAACCGAATCTTTGGAGATGTCAAAGGCGTAGAAGGTTTTTTCAGGATGACTTTCTTGGAGTTTGCGAGAGTAGAATCCTTCGCCACAACCGATATCCAAGATAGTTTTGGCAGTTTCTAGTCTTGCAAGCAGGTCAGAGATGGTTTCTAAGATAGTCTGATAAAAGCCAGCCTCTAGGATTTCTTGGCGGTTCTGGAAGTTTTCCTTGTCGTAGTTGGCAGATTGCTTGATTTGCGGAGCCAGATTGACATAGCCGAATTTTGCCAAGTCAAAAGAATGGCGGTTGCTACACTTGAGACTAGTTTTGATCAAGGTCAGATTTTCTTGACAGATGGGGCAGGCAAAGGCGCTAGCAGCAGCAAAACGCTGGAGTTTGGGTTTGAGGTTTGTATTCATACTAGTAGTGTAACAAAAGAGAATCTATATAGCAAACAATCTGACGATTTTGGATTTCTTTAATTGCGCTAGTTTATCAAATTTATTTATTTCCATCGACTTGATTGGTTAGTAAAGTTTTCAATTCAGGACAATATTTACTTGCCTCAAATTCAATGATATCATATTGGGCAATCTTATTTTTGTAGAATGGGTCTTGCCTAATGATTTCTTGAACAACTTCTTTATTCTCAGCTTGCATAAGGATAATTCCTCCAGTTCTTGGATTTTTTCTACCAGATGCAATAAACAAGCCTTCTGCATAATAATGGTTCAGAAAATTTATGTGTTCTTGTAAATGTTTTTCAACTACCTCAAGTGGCTCAATATAGGTAAGATTTATAATAAACATAAATAACTCCTTTAAAATAAATGATAAAAAGATTATAATACTTTATAAATAAGTTGTATAGTAGGCACATTTTTGTAAGGAGAAAAAATGTTAACAAATAAAAATTGGAACTGTAGTATGTCTCGGGTTCTAGATGTTGTTGGTGGAAAATGGAGGATGAATATATTATGGGTTATAAACAAGAATAAGAAAGTCCGCTTCAATCAATTGAGAAGAGAAGTTGAAGGGATTACAACTATCAGTCTAACACGTGGACTAGATGTTTTAATAGAGAACCAATTGGTTGAGAAATTTGATTTTGAGACTATGCCACTCCATACAGAATATCAGCTAACAGAAAAAGGTAAATCACTGATGCCGATTTTAAAGGACTTAAATCAATGGGGAAAAGAATGGCTGTAATAACTTTTTAGCTGGGGAGTGACCTTACATAATTCTAGGGAAAAGTATATAAGAAAACCACGAAGTTCATACGAAACTTCGTGGTTTTACTT
Source organism: Streptococcus oralis (assembly GCF_026782235.1). GTDB lineage: Bacteria > Bacillota > Bacilli > Lactobacillales > Streptococcaceae > Streptococcus > Streptococcus oralis_CC. The sequence goes on from NZ_JAKUWE010000005.1 coordinate 112,529, forward strand.
TCTTAATAAGTCAAAACAAAGTATTTTTTCTTCCCGCGGCGGATAACAGTTAGTTCGTTTTCTAACTTATCTGCATCACTCAAGACATAGTCAAGGTCTTGGATGCGGTCGCCGTTGACGTAAATAGCTCCGTTTTGGACGTCTTCACGGGCTTGGCGTTTTGAGTTCACCACACCAGAAGATACGAGGAGTTCCACGATATTGTGGTTTTCGTCTGCTTGTACTTGGTAGTTTGGCACTCCACGGAGTCCTTGTTTAAGTTCTTTAACAGAAAGGTTTTTGATGTTTCCTGCAAAGAGTTGCTCAGTGATGTTAAGGGCTTCTTTGTAGGCTTCTTCTCCGTGAACAAGAGTTACGACTTCACGAGCTAAGACTTTTTGAGCCAAGCGTTCGTGTGGCGCTGCTTCAAATTGTTTTCGGATGTCTTCAATTTCATCCAGTGATAAGAAGGTAAAAATCTTCAAGAAGCGAACAGCGTCAGCATCCATGACGTTCATCCAGAATTGGTACATTTCGTATGGAGAAGTCTTTTCAGGATTGAGCCAGACTGCATTTCCTTCAGATTTACCAAATTTCTTACCAGTTGCATCTGTGATGAGTGGCACTGTGATAACGTGACCAGTCTTATCAGCCTTACGACGAAGCAATTCGGTACCAGCTGTCATATTTCCCCACTGGTCAGAACCACCGATTTGTAGTGTTACGTTGTGCTCTTGGTTAAGGACGTAGAAGTCATATCCTTGCATGATTTGGTAAGCGAACTCAGTGTAAGAAATCCCTGTCTCGATCCGTTTTTTCACAGACTCCTTGCTCATCATGTAGTTGACAGTGAAGTATTTTCCGACGTCACGGAGGAAGTCAATGAAGCTGATGCTGCCAAACCAGTCGTAGTTGTTGACCATGACAGCTTTATTTTCACCATTTTCAAAGTCAAGAAAACGAGAAAGTTGTCCTTGGATAGACTTGACCCAGCCCTCTACTGTGTCTTTTGTTTGGAGACTACGTTCAGCATCTTTGAAGGACGGATCTCCGATGAGACCTGTAGCACCGCCAACGAGCGCATAAGGTTTGTGACCTGCTAGTTGCAAACGACGACTTGTCAAGATTGCGACAAGGTGACCGAGGTGAAGGCTGTCAGCAGTTGGATCGTAGCCAGTATAATAAGAAACTTGACCTTCTTCTAGGGCTTTACGCAAAGCTTCTTCATCAGTCGTTTGAAAAATCAAACCACGCTCTTTTAGCTCATCAAAAATGTGCATGTGTCTTTTCTCCTTTATAAAATATTGTTTCTACCTATTGTATCACAAACTTGATTAATAGCCTAGTGGAATAGGGAAGAAAGTGGCTATTTTATTGAAAGTTTTCCTTTTATGGTATAATAGAGAAAGCGAGGACATTCATGAAAGAAAGAATTAATGAATTAAAAACAAAAATGCTGCATTTTTTCCAGCAGCTAACTGCTAAATGGAAACAAAGACAAGCAGATAAGAAAATCGATAAAAAGGCGACCTTTTCTGACAAAGTTAGAAGGGCAGGATCTAATTTTGCTAGGGTTTTGAGTGGGTTTAAAATAGTCTTTAACACTCTCTTTATCCTAGGTTTTATCGGTGGACTGTTTGGTGCTGGGGTGGCTATGGGTTATGGAGTTGCCCTATTTGACAAGGCCCAGGTCCCTCAAGCAGAAGAGTTGGTCAAGCAAGTGAAGGATATTGCCTCTATCTCAGAAATCACTTATTCTGACGGCAGTACCATTGCCTCGATCGAGGGCGATTTGTTGCGCACTTCAGTCGCTTCTGATGCTATTTCGGATAATCTTAAAAAGGCTATCATTGCGACAGAAGACGAGAATTTCAACGAGCACAAGGGAGTCGTGCCTAAGGCCGTTATTCGTGCGACCCTGGGAACTTTTGTTGGTCTGGGGTCATCCAGTGGTGGTTCGACCTTGACCCAGCAGGTTATCAAGCAGCAAGTGGTGGGAGATGCTCCCACTCTAGCTCGTAAGGCCAAAGAAATCATTGATGCTCTAGCTTTAGAGCGAGCTATGGGTAAGGATGAGATTTTAACAACCTACCTTAACATTGCTCCTTTTGGTCGCAATCATAAAGGCCAAAATATTGCAGGTGCCCAACAGGCTGCAGAAGGGATCTTTGGGGTTAAGGCTTCGGATTTAACGGTCCCTCAAGCAGCCTTTATCGCAGGATTGCCACAGAGCCCAATTAGTTACTCCCCTTATGAATCTGATGGTAGTATGAAGAGCGAGGAGGATTTGGCTCTGGGGGTCAAACGGGCTAGAGATGTTCTCTATAATATGTACCGGACAGGGGCTCTAAGTCAGGAAGATTACGACAAGTACAAAGATTATGATTTTAAGAAAGACTTCTTACCATCTGGTAGTGTCAGTGGTACTTCGCGTGACTATCTCTACTTCGCAACCTTGGCAGAAGCCACTGATCGGATGTATGACTACCTGATTCAGAGAGATAATGTTTCTGCACAAGAGCAAAAGAATGAATCCATCCAGAAAGCTTATCGTGATTTAGCGACTAAGGAAATTGAAAATGGTGGATATAAGATTACGACGACTATTAATAAAAATGTTCATGCTGCGATGCAAAATGCGGTGGCAACCTACGGCTATCTGCTAGATGATTCGACAGGCCAGCCTGAGGTGGGGAATGTCCTCATGGACAACCAAACGGGAGCTATTCTTGGATTTGTCGGTGGTCGCAATTATCAAAAAAATCAGAATAACCACGCTATCGACACAAAACGTTCTCCTGCTTCGACTACTAAGCCGATATTGGCTTACAGTATTGCCATTGACCAAGGTCTGATGGGAAGTGCAAGTATCTTATCAAACTATCCAACCAACTTTTCAAACGGCAATCCTATCATGTATGTCAATAGTCCTGGTACGGGCATGATGACGTTAGGGGAGGCCCTTAACTACTCGTGGAATATCCCAGCCTACTGGACTTATCGTACACTTCGAGAGAAGGGTGTTGATGTTAAAGGCTATATGGAAAAAATGGGTTACGAAATCCCAGAATATGGTATTGAGAGTTTACCGATGGGCGGAGGAATTGACGTTACAGTTGCTCAGCATACTAACGGATATCAGACTCTGGCCAACAACGGAGTTTACCATAAGAAACATATGATTGCGAAGATCGAGTCAACAGATGGTCGAGTGGTTTATGAACATAAAGATAAACCTGTCCAAGTTTACTCAAAAGCGACAGCGACCATCATGCAAAGTTTGCTTCGCGATGTCATTTCATCTCGGATTACCTCAAGTTTCCAGACAGACTTGGCTACCATCAATCCAAGCCTCGCTAGCGCCGACTGGATTGGAAAAACTGGTACAACCAATGAAGATGAAAATATGTGGCTTATGCTTTCTACGCCACGCTTGACTCTAGGGGGCTGGTTAGGACACGATGACAACCGCCCGCTAGCCAAAGGGGCGGGCCACTACCGCAATGCCAACTATATGGCCCACTTGGTTAATGCTATTCAACAAGCAAAACCTGGAATTTGGGGGAATGAGCGCTTTAATCTTGACTCAAGTGTGACCAAGTCACAAGTTCTCAAATCGACAGGGGAGAAACCGGGCAGGGTTTCAATTAATGGCAAAGAAGTTAACGTTTCCGGTTCTACCGTAGCAAGTTACTGGGCTACTAAAGAAGGGGCGCCAGTAACCACCTACCGCTTCGCTATTGGAGGAAGCGATGCAGATTATCAGAATGCTTGGAAGAATATTCTAGGAAGCATTCCTGCAGTAACTCCTCCAAGCTCAAGTGGCAGTTCGGGAACAACAAGTTCGAGTGGAAATACTCAGAGTGGCTCTTCAGGACGTTCACGTCTATTTAATCGTTAAGATAGAGTAGCAGCAAGGTTAGTAATTTCCCCTTGTTGCTACTTTTTTCTTTGTTAGTTTCGTGTTACAATAGGAGTATGAATCATTATCAGAAAAAGATTGTTAAGGGAACACTATACTCGCTACTCTCAGGCCTAATCTGGGGGATTTGCGGGATTTTAGGAGAGTATTTTTTCACTCATTATCCAGTATCGTCAGGTTGGATTACCTCTATGCGGTTGCTGGTGGCGGGGAGTTTGGTTTTAGGTCTATCTGCCTTTCAGTTGCGTAGCAGCTTGTTGGACATCTGGCGTGATAAGAAAAATTATCTACCTTTTTTAGCCTATGCTATTCTAGGTATTTTTTCTGTGCAGTTTTTCTTCTATCTCTGCGTTGAGTATTCCAATGCGACGACGGCGACCATTTTGCAATTTATCAGCCCTGTTTTTATCCTGTTTTACAATCGCCTCGTTTACCAGAAGAAGGCTTCGATTACAGCTGTTTTCTATGTTTTGATTGCCATGCTAGGTGTTTTTTTGATGGCTACAAAAGGGGATTTATCTCAGTTGTCCATGACACCTTTGGCTCTAGTGACAGGCTTGCTCAGTGCAGTAGGCGTCATGTTTAATGTCATCTTGCCTCAACGTTTTGCACGGCGCTACGGTTTCGTTCCAACTGTTGGTTGGGGGATGATTCTGGCAGGACTCTTTAGTAATTTCCTTTATCCTATTTATCAGATAAGTTTTCAAGTGGATTTGGTAAGTGTGCTGATTTGTCTGACGATTGCCGTGTTTGGGACTGCTTTTGCCTTCTTCCTATCTATGAAGGCTGTGTCACTCGTTTCCCCGCTGGTTGTATCGGTGGTGAGTGCTAGCGAACCTCTTTCTTCAGCATTATTAAGTGTTCTTTTTCTAGGATTGGTCATGGATGGTTTTTTGGCCTTAGATATGGTGTTGATTATCGTTCCGATGATTTTCTTATCTGTGGAAGAAGCAAAACAAGCCAAGTAAAGATGCTTATTTGATAGTTGAGGCTTCAAATTTGAAGCCTTTTTTGGTAGAATAGGTATCATTATAACGAACCAGGAGGCGCCTATGACTGCTACAAAAATGAACGCTCAAGAAATTATCCAATTTATCGCCAATGCTGAAAAGAAAACCAGTGTCAAAGTAACCTTTGAAGGGCAACTCGCAACGGCTGTGCCAAGCTCTGTTGTCAAACTAGGAAATGTCCTATTCGGAGACTGGAAGGACGTCGCTCCGCTTCTCGAAGGTTTGGTAGAAAATCAAGATTATGTTGTCGAGCAAGATGCTCGTAATTCTGCAGTTCCTTTGCTAGATAAACGTGCGATTAACGCTCGTATCGAGCCCGGTGCTATTATCCGTGACCAAGTTGAAATTGGTGACAATGCTGTTATCATGATGGGAGCTGTTATCAATATCGGTGCTGAAATCGGTGCTGGAACCATGATTGACATGGGTGCTATCCTTGGTGGCCGTGCTATCGTTGGAAAAAACAGTCACGTTGGTGCAGGTGCAGTCTTGGCGGGTGTGATTGAGCCAGCTAGTGCTGAACCAGTCCGTGTCGGAGACAATGTTCTTATCGGTGCCAATGCAGTGGTGATCGAAGGGGTCCAAATCGGTAGTGGTTCAGTTGTCGCGGCAGGAGCTATCGTTACTCAAGATGTTCCAGAAAATGTGGTTGTAGCAGGTGTTCCGGCTCGTATCATCAAAGAAATTGATGCCCAAACCCAACAAAAAACAGCGCTTGAGGATGCGCTTCGTACCTTGTAATTGTAAAAGTAAAAAAGAGGCGGAACCCTTTTTCCAGCCTCTTTCTTCTATCAAAAGGAGGATCGATAGATGTTAGATTTGATTCAGATTAGACGAGATTTACACCAGATTCCAGAGATTGGCTTGGAGGAATTTAAGACTCAGGCTTATTTGCTGGATATGATTGAAAAATTGACTACGGGCAAGGATTTTATTCAGATTCGTACTTGGCGGACAGGGATTTTGGTCTACCTGCAGGGAAGTCAGCCGGAACGAACCATTGGTTGGCGAACAGACATTGATGGCCTGCCTATCGTCGAACAAACAGGTCTACCTTTTGCTTCTCGGCACCAAGGTCGCATGCATGCCTGTGGCCATGATTTTCATATGACCATTGCCTTGGGCTGTCTCGAACGCGCACTTGAGGAGCAACCCAAGAACAATCTGCTCTTCCTATTTCAGCCTGCTGAGGAGAATGAAGCCGGTGGTATGCTCATGTATGAGGGTGGTGCTTTTGGGGACTGGTTGCCAGACCAGTTTTATGGTCTCCATGTTCGTCCGGATTTGAAGGTTGGTCAGATTGCGACCAATACCCATACGCTCTTTGCAGGGACCTGTGAGGTGAAGATTCATTTCAAAGGAAAAGGGGGACATGCAGCTTTTCCACATGAAGCTAATGACGCCTTGGTAGCGGCTAGTTACTTTGTGACCCAGGTGCAGTCAGTTGTCAGCCGCAATGTCAACCCAATCGAGGGAGCGGTGGTGACCTTTGGCGTTTTTCAGGCTGGAACAACCAACAATGTCATCACAGATACAGCATTTTTACACGGAACCATTCGCGCCTTGACTCAGGACATGAGTCTCTTGGTACAAAAAAGGGTCAAGACAGTTGCAGAAGGAGTTGCAGCAGCCTTTGATATGGAAGTCGAAGTAGAACTCAAGCAAGGAGGCTACCTACCTGTTGAGAACAATCCAGCCTTGGCGCGTGAACTGATGGTCTTTTTTGAAGAGAAAGAGGGAATCGAGTTGATTGATATCGAGCCTGCTATGACTGGTGAGGATTTTGGCTATCTCCTTTCGAAGGTAGATGGCGTTATGTTCTGGCTAGGTATCGACAGTCCCTACGCCCTTCATCACCCTCAGATGAGTCCTAAGGAAGAAGCCTTAGCCGTTGGGGTGGAAGCAGTATCTAGTTTCCTGAAAAAGAAGGCGGCGGAGTAGAGGAATTGTCTATGAAAGCAGAACTACGTAAGCAAGTCTTACACGAAATGAAGGCTCTATCTCAGGAGCAAAAACAGGCTATGGACCAAGTTTTAACAGAGCGATTTTTAAATCATCCCTTTTACCAAGAAGCTAAGATTATCGCAACCTATCTCTCTTTTCCGCATGAGTTTCAAACGCAAGAATTGATCGAGCAGGCGCTGAAGGACGGCAAAAAAGTTCTGATACCCAAAACCTATCCCAAGGGGTGCATGGACTTTGTAGTCTACAATCCGCAGCAGTTGGTAAAAACTTCCTTTGGTCTAATGGAACCGCAAGGAGACTTGGAAGTGGTGGAACCGTCTCAGATTGATTTAATTCATGTTCCGGGTTTGGTTTTTACAACAGAGGGGTATCGGATTGGATATGGTGGAGGATACTACGACCGCTATCTGGAGAATTTTGCTGGGCATACCATGAGTACAATCTATCCTTTTCAGGTTCAGGAATTTAAATCGGAAGACCATGATATTCCCGTCCAGGAGGTGCTAATAGATGAAAGAAATCTTTGATAAACGTTATCCTGTGACTAGCTTCTTCCTCCTAGTGACAGCATTGGTATTTCTCTTGATGTTGGTTCTTACAGGTTTAAATTTTGAACGAGCAGATACCTTGCTTCAGTTTGGAGCCATGTATGGACCGATCATTCGCCTGTTCCCAGAGCAGATTTGGCGCCTTTTTTCGGCTATATTTGTGCATATTGGATGGGAACATTTCATTGTCAATATGATTTCACTCTACTTTCTTGGACGACAAGTGGAGGAGATTTTCGGTTCTAAGCAGTTCTTCTTTCTCTATCTCTTATCGGGAATGATGGGCAATCTCTTTGTTTTTGCTTTCACACCGAAAGTTGTAGCAGCAGGCGCTTCCACTTCTCTTTACGGGCTATTTGCTGCGATTATCGTCTTGCGTTACGCAACTCGCAGCCCCTATATCCAGCAGTTGGGGCAATCCTATCTGACACTTTTCGTGATAAATATCATTGGAAGTGTTCTGATTCCAGGAATTAGCCTAGCAGGCCATATCGGAGGTGCAGTAGGCGGTGCTTTTCTAGCAGTCATCTTTCCAGTTAAATGGGAGAGAAAGATGTATAGTAGCAGCCAGCGAATCGGAGCAACTGTACTTTTTATCGCACTAGCAGTTTTTCTATGCTATAAGGGGATGAACTATGTGTAGGGGGGAATAGTTAAAAAGCTACTCATTTTTTGAGTAGCTTTTTATGTAGATTGGAACCATTCGAAACAACACAGCTCTAAAACTATCGGATTCTATCATTTTGCTTGGTTTGGGTTTTGGAACCATTCGAAACAACACAGCTCTAAAACATATATACCCGTCAACTTATTTCCAGTTTGGTTTTGGAACCATTCGAAACAACACAGCTCTAAAACAAGTTAAACGTAAATCCCGCTATGGCTTATGTTTTGGAACCATTCGAAACAACACAGCTCTAAAACGTTGTCACAAACTAACGGAGGTAAAAATGAGGTTTTGGAACCATTCGAAACAACACAGCTCTAAAACTTATACTACTAGATATATAAGTAATTAGACGTTTTGGAACCATTCGAAACAACACAGCTCTAAAACCTGCTGTGTACCAACGTTCGATAGTTGAAGGTTTTGGAACCATTCGAAACAACACAGCTCTAAAACGTCCAGATTCCAATTTCAGGGTGGCGCTCGGTTTTGGAACCATTCGAAACAACACAGCTCTAAAACTCAATCGCTGCGCCCCTCGTTTTGCGTTTTGTTTTGGAACCATTCGAAACAACACAGCTCTAAAACAACTGAGAACCATTCATCAGTGTCGCCTTTGTTTTGGAACCATTCGAAACAACACAGCTCTAAAACATTCATGCAACCAGGACCAAGGTTCGGTTTGTTTTGGAACCATTCGAAACAACACAGCTCTAAAACGCTTTGCCAATTTTTGAAAAGTATACACAAGTTTTGGAACCATTCGAAACAACACAGCTCTAAAACATATAGGTGAGTTCTACTGAATCCTTTCGGGTTTTGGAACCATTCGAAACAACACAGCTCTAAAACTGCAGGGAAGTCATGCGCAATGCGGTCTTCGTTTTGGAACCATTCGAAACAACACAGCTCTAAAACTAAAAGAGCGGAGATATATTCTTGTGAGTAGTTTTGGAACCATTCGAAACAACACAGCTCTAAAACGCATTGTTCTTCAATATCTTCGAGGGCTGTGTTTTGGAACCATTCGAAACAACACAGCTCTAAAACATACACTTATAGGCTTCAAAAACGATGACGGTTTTGGAACCATTCGAAACAACACAGCTCTAAAACTTAGGTATTCGTTAGTGAGTGCTTTTGTAAGTTTTGGAACCATTCGAAACAACACAGCTCTAAAACTACCTACTTTACCTTTGACGGATAATCAGTGTTTTGGAACCATTCGAAACAACACAGCTCTAAAACCTAATAGTTCGATAAGCCATTCAATAGCGTGTTTTGGAACCATTCGAAACAACACAGCTCTAAAACAAGTTCGGCGCCCTTTTTGAAGTCCTCTTCGTTTTGGAACCATTCGAAACAACACAGCTCTAAAACAGGCGTGCGAGAATTGTTTGTGACGGCGAAGTTTTGGAACCATTCGAAACAACACAGCTCTAAAACATCAAAGTCGCCTCACCTAAAACAGGAACTGTTTTGGAACCATTCGAAACAACACAGCTCTAAAACCGGACGTAGTACGGTCAGTCCATTTCTTCGGTTTTGGAACCATTCGAAACAACACAGCTCTAAAACTTACTAGATTTCACAAAGCGCTCTAAATAGGTTTTGGAACCATTCGAAACAACACAGCTCTAAAACTAAAGCAGCTGTAAAAATGACTTTGTAAAAGTTTTGGAACCATTCGAAACAACACAGCTCTAAAACATTCTAACTGGATAATTATCCCTAATCGCTGTTTTGGAACCATTCGAAACAACACAGCTCTAAAACATTATGTTATTCAATCACGTGCCTTAGTTGGTTTTGGAACCATTCGAAACAACACAGCTCTAAAACTGAATGAACCAAATAAGTTCAGTGATAATAGTTTTGGAACCATTCGAAACAACACAGCTCTAAAACAATGAAAATACTGTCTTTATAAACATCTAAGTTTTGGAACCATTCGAAACAACACAGCTCTAAAACGTCTACGTCGTGCGTGTTACTTGGATCCAAGTTTTGGAACCATTCGAAACAACACAGCTCTAAAACAGTGCAGCCACATACGTTACAAATTCCTTTGTTTTGGAACCATTCGAAACAACACAGCTCTAAAACATTGGAAAGATTGCAAAAGTTCATTCTTTAGTTTTGGAACCATTCGAAACAACACAGCTCTAAAACGATACGGGGAAAGCCCGAAAAATGGGCGTTGTTTTGGAACCATTCGAAACAACACAGCTCTAAAACTTTCGGTAGCATGCAAAACTAGTTGCAATTGTTTTGGAACCATTCGAAACAACACAGCTCTAAAACGTGTAGTTTATGTTGGAGTATTCTTTGCATGTTTTGGAACCATTCGAAACAACACAGCTCTAAAACCTCGTAGAAAAATTTTTCTTACGAAATTTCGTAATCGCGCCATTCGTCCCAGCCAGACTTCAGCTCGTCAGGTTCCAATTGTTACCCTTATTATACCATATTTTCAGGGTTCAAGAAATAGTCTTGATCCAATACATACTGCGGAAAATCATAGATTTTCCGAGGCTCAACAAACAAGACGGACAGTTGATTGAGTTGGATATACTCTATCAGATTTACTAGCTCATCCTTTGATAGATAGGCGGATGCATTGATGAAAACAAGGAGTTTCTTTTTCGAAAGATATTTAAAAACCTGGACAATTTCTAGCATCTTTTCAAAAGGTGTATCACTCAGGGTTTCGACTTTGACACCAAGTGCACCGATTAACTCTAGAATGGTAATTTCATCATACTCTAGGTCTAACTCGTTTTCCAAACACTCAAATGCCAGCAATTCTGTAATCGTAGCAACCAACTTTTCAATCATGGACTTGACTTCGGGCTTGTCATTGAGTTGATTCTCTAAATCAGCATGTATCAGCTTGAGCATGGCAGGTGAGTTGAGATTGTATCCTAAGACATCCGTTATCACTAATAACTCAGCCTCTTTCAGTGCTTTTAGATTTCTATCAAACAACTTCAATTCTCCATCATCAGTGTACTGGTAGAATTGCTTGACGATAGTTGAAAAGGTAAACTGGTCTTCCAACACTAAAAAAGTTGCATTTTCAATAGCTAATGGTTCATCCAATAATGGGAAATTAATCTTCATCTCTAGGCTCCTCTCCCAGAAAGACCAAGCGTGCGTCGGAGTTTGCTACGCTGGTATTTCGTTCGCCATTTAAGTAAATCATGCGAGAAAACTGCTTTTCTGTAACGGTTAAGAGAGTAATGTTTCCTTTCTTAGGGTTATGAGTTTTGAGTCGTTCAATCATGGCGTTATTAGCAGAGTTGTTGAGCAAGAGCTTGCTATAGATGGAGAATTGGTGCATGATAAATCCCTCGTCTATGAGGAACTTCCGAAATTTCCGATAGGCCTTACGTTCCTCTACGGTATCAACCGGCATATCAAACATTAAAATCATACGCATATATCGATAACTCATATCCTAAACTCAGGAACTCCTTTCTCGGGTTGATTGAGAGCTTGAATGACTTTTTTAGTATAGTCACTGACGATATTGGACAGATACATATCTTTGCCATTGTAGTGGAAGGTATCTGAGAAAATAGTGAAAAGTTCTCGTTTGATTTTGACAAAAGAACTGTTTCGATTTTCATAGACGATTCTGTCAATAATCGGACGGAAAGGCTCCATAATATCGCTAGCGAGGTTGAATTGATTGAACTGGTTGGCATGTTTCAAGCCAAACTGGGTCATACAGCCAGACAAAACAATCTCACGCGCAAACATACTCAAAATTAAGGTGTAACCGTAGTCTAAGGCAGCATTGACATCATTATCTTGTTCACGGCTAAAATCATTTCCAAACAAGGTGTTAAAATAAATCCGAGCTGCGTGCCCTTCGCGGTTACTAGGATCAAACAAATCCAAACCATGATAGAGATCAATGACGGACTGAGATTTTTCTAGAAAACCACAACTCCCCAGATAAAAAGCCTGATTGAGAATTTTTTGTGCAATAATGGTGGTCCAAACTTGTGCTTTAGCCTCCTCGCTCCAAGTAATTTGACGAGAGAGTTGCAAACTGGAATCGTGTCGACCGTAGTAAGGCATTAAATATGCTGTCGGCAAGCGTTTATCATCACAAAAGATGACCAGAATATTTTCATCCACCAAGCGTTTTATCAGCATAGTAGAGAGAATAATATCTGTCGTCTCCAAAAGCAGGATGTCCACCTCGGACAGGTGAATCAACTCTGTCCGAGAGGCATCTTTAAAAATCAAGTGATTGTTCTTGTAGGAGAGCTTAGAGTGTGTATTGACAACAACGGTTCTCCATCCCATTAGTCTTCTCCTAGTTTGCTCAAGTCAATCCGAGTCTCGTAGAGACCAGTGATGGATTGGTGGATGAGGGTGGCGTTGAGGATTTCAGATACAGTTGTGTACCGTTTCCGATCAATATCTTTTCCAAAAAATTTAAAGGCAGCAGGAGCACCCAAAGCAGTAAAGGTCAACAAATTGATAAACGAATTTGCTAGAATTTCTATATCTGCTTGCTCATTGTCTGCATATAAGTTCTGGATTTTCTCTAGATTTGCATCTGCGAGGACATATTTTTGAGAGAACTCAGATACAAGATTTAACAAATCCTTAAATTCATTTCGGTGTTTCTGGATATATTCTAAATGTTCTGGTTCGTCTAGTTTATGGACATTTTTAGAATGGTAGAGCAAGGTTGTTAAGTATACTGGAAGTACTATTTCATTGCCTTTTTGAAGTTCTTTTGCACTTGCAAGTAGTCGTCTGCGACCATTTTCCAGTTCAAATAAACTATACTTAGGTAGGCAGAGGATGTTTTCTTTACGGACATTATGATAGCCTTTATTTTCAAGGAAAGTTATTGGATTCTCCTCAAAAGCGGCTTTTTCCATAATCGTGATACCAACTAGAGTTTTGACAGTCTTCAGTTTTTTCGCTTTTCCTTTTTCGATATCGGCAATGAGCAAGATCGAATAGGCGATAACAGGGCTATCAAATCCCCCATATTTAGTAGTTTCCCAAAGAATATCCTTTGTTTTTCGAGGGATTAGCTTGTCAGAATTTCCTTTAGGAAGAATGGACTCTTTAGAGAAACCACCTGTTTGCACCTCTCGCTTCTTCACAATATTCACCTGTGGATAGGAAAGTACTTTTTTGATGGTTGCGAAATCTTTTTCCTTATTCCAAGCGATTTCTCCAGTGTCTTTGGAGTATTCGATATTCTCTCTTTTTACGATAGTTCCGTCTGCGTAATGCACCTCTTCTTTGAAGAAGTTCAACAAGTTTGAGTAGAAGAAATACTTTTCAGTTGCTTTTTCGATTTCTTTAGGGTCTTTGGATCTTGAGATGTATCTCTTAAGATCGTACTTTTGATAGTCACCATAGACGAATTCAGGCTCTAGTTTAGGATATTTCTTAAGGATAGCCTTAGCAACCACTGCATTTAAATAGGCATCATGCGCGTGGTGGTAGTCATTGATCTCCCGCACCTTGTATAACCCAAATTCTTTACGAAAGTTGGAAACTAGGTTGGATTTCAAAGTGATGATTTTGACATTACGGTTCTTCTTATCCTTCTCAGTCACTTCTTTATTGAAGCGAGCATCCAAAATCTGCGCAACATGTTTTGTGATTTGTCGTGTTTCAACTAGTTGGCGTTTGATAAAGCCAACTTTATCAAGCTCATTTAGCCCGCCTCGCTCTCGCTCTGCTTTGGTTAGATTATTAAATTTACGTTCTGAAATCAATTTAGAATCCAATAACTGTTGCCAAAAAGCTTTCATCTTTTCAACTACTTCAAGACTAGGAACATTATCGGATTTCCCACGATTTTCTTTTGAACTCGTCAAGACACGGTTATCAAGAGAATCATCCTTGATAAAGGCTTGTGGGATGATATGGTCGATGTCATAGTTACTTAGTTGGTTGATTTCAAGAGGTTTCCCAGTATACATATCTCTCCCATTTTGGAGATAGTAGAGGAAGAGACGGTCATTTTGAAGTTGAATATTATCTGTTGGATGTTCCTTTAATATATTTGAATCAAGCCCAGGAGCTAGATTTTTTATTGCATCTTCAATACGCTTATATCTTTGTTGGGAATTCTTTTTCCCTTTAGCAGTAGTTTGATTTTCACGGGCCATTTCAATGACAATGGACTCGGGAGCATGGCCCATAACCTTGACAAGTTCATCAACAAGCTTGACACTTTGCAAAATTCCCTTTTTAATGGCAGGACTACCTGGGAGTTCTTGGACAACTTGCTTCACATCATCTGTCTTGCCAAACACTTGTGCTTTTTGGATAATTTCTTTGAAAGAAAGCCCGTCATCATGGATTAACTGCATAAAGTTACGATTACTGTAGCCGTCATCAATCAGATAATCAAGAATCGTTTTGCTGCTTTTTTTATCACGGATACCGTTAATCAGCTTGGCAGAGAGTTTTCCCCAACCAGTATAATGTCGACGAATCAATGCCTTGATGACTTTCTCATCAAAGAGAGAGTCGTATTGAGCAAGACGTTGCTTGATCATCTCACGATCTTCAAAGATAGTTAGCGTGTGGACGATATTTTCAAGAATTGCTTCATTCTTAGGGTCATCCATAAACTCTTTATCCTTGATGATCTTGAGCAAATCATGATAAGTAGAAAGACTAGCGTTAAATTGTTTTTCAATTCCTTTTAGTTCGATTCCATCGTAGCCATCAACATTGTGTAGATAATGGATGATGTCTTTTTCAGTTACTTTTCTTTTCTCTTTGAATAGCTGATTGACAATTTGCTTCTTCTGCCCACTATCAAGGAATTGATAGTCTCTCAATCCTTCTGCAATAAATTTTACTTTTGTTAATTCATTATAGACAGCAAATGTTTCATACAACAGACTGTGCTTAGGCAAAACTTTTTCCTCTGGGAGATACAAGTCATAGTTAGTCATCTTATTGATGAAGGTTTCTGCAGAGCTTGCCTTATCAACAATTTCTTCAAAGTTCCAAGGTCGGATTGCTTGGTCAGAATTTCGAGTAAGCCAAGCAAAATCACGATTGCCACGAGCCAATGGGCCAACGTAGTAAGGAATACGGAAAGTCAAGATTTTCTCTATCTTTTCTCTGTTTTTCTTCAGGAATGGATAATGTTCTCCTTGCCGACGGAGAATGGCATTCATTTCTTGAAGATGAATTTGATGAGGAATAGAACCATTATCAAAGGTGCGTTGTTTTCTCAAGAAATCTTCACGTTCAATTTTTTCAAGAAAATAATCTGCCCCCTCGAATTTAGAGAGAAGATTTTTGATATATTTGTAAAATGCTTCTTGCGTGGTCTTACCATCGATATATCCAGCATACCCATCTGTAGATTGGTCAGAAAAAACTTCATCATATCTTTTTGGAAGATTGTTTTTGATGAATTGTTTTAAAGCTGCCAAGTCTTCTTCATGTTCTTTGAATCGTATGACCATTTTTGTTGATAAAGGCGCATGTGGTGATTCGTCTGAAACGATACCTGCTAATAAGATACCATCACTTAGATTTTTCACTGCAGAAAAGAGTTCGATGAAATTTTCTCCGATTAGTACAAGGAGATTTCCAAGATCTTCTTCATAGCTCTCCGATGATATTTGTAATTTAGCATCGTTCTCTAAGCTAAAATTTGTTTTAAAATTAGGTGTCAATCCTAGAGCTAGTCCAATTAAATTACCAAATAAGGTATTCTTCTTTTCACTTGGGTAGTTCTTAAGAAGTTGTTCCTGTTTTTCGGACTTAGGGATTTTAGCAGTTAGAATTTCTGTGACATTCAGTTTGATTTTGGAAAGGGAGGTTTCTTGAACATTATCAAATTCTTCAACGAATTTTTCAAACAGTCCTTGTATGTCATTATTTTGAACTTTAAACTTGGGATCATCAATCAAAAAATGTCCGCGGTATTTAATCATGTGAGCAAGAGCTAGATAGATCAAACGCAAATCTGCTTTTTCATTTGCCTCGGCCAGTTGCTTTCTCAAATGATAGATAGTTGGAAATTGCTTATGGTATTCTTTTTCTTCTGCCAAGGTAGCAAAAATAGGATACTTACTACCTCGCTTATCGTCAGGAACTAAAAAGGAGTCCTCTAATCGATGAAAGAAACTACTATCCACCTTGTTCATTTCCTCAGTAAAAATTTCTTGAAGATAGCGAAGACGATTTTTCCGACGGGTATAGCGACGACGTGCAGTTCGTTTGAGGCGTCTATCCTCAGCAGTAGTCCCCTCATCAAATAATAAAGCTCCGATGAGATTTTTCTTGATAAAGTGTTTATCAGTATTACCCAGAACTTTCATCTTTTTCGATGGTACCTTATAGTCATCTGTAATGACGGCCCATCCAACGCTGTTAGTTCCGATATCGAGTCCGATAGAGTATGGTTTATTGCTCATTTAGTCTTCTCCTTTGAGTTATACTCTTTAAGTTCTTATTAGTAAACGCTAATATATTAACTTTAACTAAATTATATATCTTTTGACTATTAAAATCAAGAAATTGTAAAACGTTTTCATTGTGTAAATTTTTAAATCGTTATAAAATGAAATGTTATTCTATTTTATATAGATTCCTTCTTGCAATTTTTAAAAGAATAGTATACAATACAATTGTTGGAACTATTCGAAACAACACAGCAAGTTAAAATAAGGCTTTGTCCGTACACAACTTGAAAAAGCGAGCACAGATTCGGTTGCTAATAAGTCATCTGAAAAGATGGCTTTTTTATTGCAAGCTTCAACAAAAAACAAAGCCCTTATTTAAGAGCTTTGTTTTTCTTCTATTTCCCCTCAGCTAACTCTTTCCCGAGTTGGATGAGGTAGTCTTTCAAGTCGTCTTTGACTTGTGGGTGTTTGAGAGCGTAGTCGATGGAGGTTTTCATAAAGCCAAACTTGTCCCCGACATCGTAACGAGCCCCTTTGAACTCACGAGCAAATACACGTTGTGTTTTATTGAGGGTATCGATTGCATCTGTCAGCTGAATTTCATTTCCTGCACCTGGAGCTTGGTTTTCGAGGATTTGGAAAATTTCAGGCGTGAGGAGGTAGCGTCCGATAATAGCAAGGTCGCTAGGAGCATCCTCTGGCGCAGGTTTTTCAACGAAGGTTTCAACGCTGTAAAGACCGTCTTTCCCTTCTCCTTGCGGAGCAATAACCCCATAAGCAGAGACTTCGTCGTGAGGGACTGGCATGACAGCGATAGTAGACGCGTGGGTACGCTCGTAGTCATCCATGAGTTGTTTGGTAAGCGGAACAGCCTTTTCGTCCGTGATATCCATTAAGTCATCGCCAAGCATAACGACAAAAGGTTCATTTCCAACGAAAGCTTTGGCTTGCAAGACAGCATCTCCGAGACCACGTGGATGTGTTTGACGGATAAAATGCAGGCGCATGCCAGTTGTCTCATCAACCAGCTTCAAAAGATCTGTTTTCCCTTTTTCTTTGAGGTTATATTCCAATTCAAAGTTTGAGTCGAAATGGTCCTCGATAGAACGTTTTGACTTACCCGTAACAACCAAGATATCTTCGATGCCAGATTTGAGGGCTTCTTCAACGATAAACTGGATAGTTGGCTTGTCTACGATTGGCAACATTTCCTTGGCCAAAGCCTTAGTTGCTGGGAGGAAACGAGTTCCCAATCCAGCGGCAGGGATGACTGCTTTTCTGACTTTTTGTTTCATGATGTTCCTTTCTATAAGGGTCTACGACCATTCGTTTTCTGCTTTAAATTCATTGCTCATGATGTCAGTGATTGCTTCTTTGATGTTGACACCTTCATAGATAACTCGGTAGATGGCCTGTGTGATTGGCATGTAGACACCCAATTCCTGAGCCAGCTCGTAAGCCGCTCGAGTTGTTGAGATTCCTTCGATAACCATGCCCATGTTTGCTTCGATGTCTGCGAGGGATTCTCCACGACCGAGAGCATCACCGGCCCTCCAGTTACGAGAGTGGACAGATGTCCCCGTTACGATCAAATCCCCAACTCCAGAAAGCCCGCTATAAGTCAGAGGGTTAGCTCCAAGAGCGACCCCTAGACGGGTGATTTCAGCTAAGCCACGAGCAATGATAGCCGCCTTGGCATTGTCGCCAAAGCCTAGACCATGTAGTGCTCCAGCGCCAACTGCGATGATGTTTTTGAGAGCACCAGCGGTTTCAACTCCGATAACATCCGTATTAGTATAGAGACGGAAGTAGTGATTGCTAAAGAGATTTTGGACGTACTGGGCCGTTTCAAGGTCTTTAGAGGCTGCCGTGATCAAGGTAATATCCCGTACAATCGTTTCCTCAGCATGGCTAGGTCCTGAAACAACGACGACTTCACTACGGAGATCGACTGGAATTTCCTCTTCAAGAATAGTTGATAGACGTTTGTGGCTATCTGGTTCCAATCCTTTGGAGGCATGCATGATGACAACCTTGTGATCGAGCACCTTTGCTACTTGTTGGGCAACCAGTCTCGTTACTTTTGTTGGGACTACAAATAAAACAGCATCTACACCCTTTAGTGTTTCTTCCAAGTCATGATAGGCTTTGATTTTTTCGTCGAGTAGGATATCTTTGAAGTAGCGTTTGTTTGTATGTTGGTTATTGATTTCATCAATTTGGTCAGAAATATTTCCCCAAATTCGAACTTCGTGTCTATTGTCGTTTAGGACCTGCGAAAGGGCAGTTCCCCAAGAACCAGGACCCAAGACAGCGATGGTTTGTTTCTTCATCTTTTCCTCCTTGTAAGAGTTCTTCCTTCCATTTTACCATAAAAAGCCTTTTCATGCATCACCTGTAGATGAAAGCGCACTAATTTATAATAAGGAGACTTCTTTGACAAGATGCCTCTTTTTTGCTAGAATAGCATCAATATGAACGAATGAGAAGGAGCTGACGCAGGATGTCGCTCCCTTTATCTATTTTATTAGGAGGAAATATGCTCATTAAAAAAATAAAAACCTATAAATGGCAGGCCTTGGCATCCTTAATGATGACAGGTTTGATGGTTGCGAGCTCGCTCTTGCAACCGCGCTATTTGCAAGAGGTGTTAGAGGCTTTGTTGGCTGGTCAAAATGAGACTATTTATAGTATTGGCGCTTGGCTGATAGGGGTAGCCCTAGTCGGTCTGGTTGCAGGTGGGGTCAATGTAACACTTGCAGCCTACATTGCTCAAGGAGTGTCTTCGGACCTTCGTGAAGACGCTTTTCGCAAGATCCAGACTTTTTCTTATGCCAATATCGAGCAGTTTAATGCCGGCAACCTTGTTGTCCGTATGACCAATGATATCAATCAAATTCAGAACGTGGTGATGATGGCTTTTCAAATTCTTTTCCGTCTCCCTCTTCTCTTTATCGGTTCCTTTATCTTGGCGGTTCACACTCTTCCGTCACTTTGGTGGGTGATTGTCCTCATGGTGTTCCTAATCTTTGCACTAACTGCCATCATGATGGGAATGATGGGGCCACGATTTGCTAAGTTTCAAACCCTTCTTGAACGGATCAATGCTATCGCTAAGGAAAATCTACGTGGTGTGCGCGTGGTCAAATCCTTTGTACAAGAAAAAGCACAATTTACCAAATTTACCGAGGTTTCTGATGAACTTCTCGGCCAAAATCTTTATATCGGTTATGCCTTCTCAGTTATAGAACCTGTTATGATGCTAGTCGGCTATGGAGCGGTCTTCCTCTCTATCTGGTTGGTGGCAGGCATGGCTCAGTCAGATCCATCTGTTGTGGGCTCGATTGCTTCCTTTATCAACTATCTCAGCCAGATTATCTTTACCATCATTATGGTTGGATTTTTAGGAAATTCTGTCAGCCGTGCCATGATTTCCTTACGTCGTATCCGCGAAATTCTAGATACCGAGCCAGCGATGACCTTTAAAGATCTTCCAGATGAAGAGTTAGAAGGAAGTCTCTCTTTTGAAAATGTGACCTTCACTTATCCTAATGACGATGAGCCTATGCTGAAGAATGTAACCTTTGAAATTGCGCCTGGTCAGATGGTCGGTGTGGTTGGGGCGACTGGAGCAGGGAAGTCCACTCTAGCTCAGTTAATTCCACGACTTTTTGATCCACAGGAGGGATCTATCAAGATTGGTGGCAAGGATATTCGAGATGTCAGCGAGGGAACCTTGCGTAAAACAGTTTCCATCGTCTTGCAACGTGCTATTCTCTTTAGCGGAACCATTGCAGATAATCTTCGTCAAGGGAAAGGCAATGCCAGCGTGTCAGAAATGGAACGTGCAGCACGGATTGCCCAAGCCAGTGAATTTATCGGACGCATGGAAAACAAATTTGAGAGTCAGGTCGAAGAACGAGGCACCAACTTTTCTGGTGGACAAAAGCAACGGATGTCCATTGCTCGTGGGATTGTTAGCAATCCCCGTATCCTGATTTTTGACGATTCGACTTCAGCCCTAGATGCCAAGTCAGAAAGACTCGTACAGGAAGCTTTGAACAAAGACCTGAAAGGGACGACAACCATTATCATCGCTCAAAAGATCAGTTCAGTCGTCCATGCGGACAAGATTTTGGTCTTGGATCAAGGGCGTTTGATTGGAGAAGGACGGCATACAGACTTGGTAGCTAACAATGCCGTCTACCGCGAAATCTACGAAACACAAAAGGGAAAGGAGGAATAAAATGAAAACCGTTCGATTTTTCTGGAATTATTTTAAAGTTTACAAGTTCTCCTTTGTCATTGTGATTCTGATGGTTGCAGTTGCGACGATTGCCCAAGCCCTCTTTCCAGTTTTTTCAGGTCAAGCAGTGACGGAGCTCGCTAACCTAGTGCTGGCTTATCAAAATGGAACTTCTGAACTAGCCTGGCAGAGTTTATCAGCTCTGATGCTGAATCTAGCTCTGGTTGTCCTCGCCCTAGTGGTATCCAGTTTGATTTACATGACCTTGATGACTCGTGTGATTGCTGAGTCGACAAATGAGATGCGTAAGGGCCTCTTTGGCAAACTTTCCCGTTTGACCGTTTCTTTCTTTGACCGCCATCAGGATGGGGACATCCTTTCTCGCTTCACGAGTGACTTGGATAACATCCTTCAAGCCTTCAATGAAAGCCTAGTTCAGGTCATGAGCAATATTGCTCTTTACATCGGTTTGATTTTTGTCATGTTTTCAAGAAATGTGACGCTAGCCCTGATAACAGTAGCCAGTACTCCAGTAGCCTTTCTCATGTTGGTTTTCATCGTGAAAATGGCCCGCAAATACACTAATCTCCAGCAAAAAGAGGTAGGGAAACTCAACGCCTACATGGACGAAAGTATTTCAGGGCAGAAAGCTGTTATCGTACAAGGAATTCAAGACGACATCGTAGCAGGCTTTGTGGAGCAAAATGAGCGCGTGCGCAAGGCAACCTTTAAAGGGAGAATGTTCTCAGGCATCCTCTTTCCTGTTATGAATGGGATGAGCTTGGTCAATACGGCCATCGTCATTTTTGCAGGTTCGGCTGTCTTGCTGAACGATCCAAGTATCGAAACAACGACAGCCCTAGGTTTGATTGTCATGTTTACTCAATTTTCTCAGCAGTACTACCAGCCGATTATCCAGGTGGCTGCGAGTTGGGGGAGCCTCCAGTTGGCCTTTACTGGGGCAGATCGTATCCAAGAAATGTTCGATGCAGAAGAAGAGATTCGTCCGCAAAATGCGCCTGCCTTTACGGAATTGCGAGAAGGCGTTGAAATCAGTCACATTGATTTCTCTTATGTGCCAGACAAGCCGATTTTAAAAGATGTTAGCATTTCAGCTCCTAAGGGGCAGATGATAGCAGTTGTCGGTCCGACTGGCTCAGGGAAAACGACCATCATGAACCTCATCAATCGTTTCTACGATGTGGATGCAGGCAGCATTTGCTTTGATGGCAAAGACATCCGTGACTACGACTTGGACAGCCTGCGGAGCAAGGTCGGGATTGTCTTGCAGGATTCGGTCTTGTTTAGTGGAACGATCCGAGACAATATCCGCTTTGGTGTGCCAGATGCCAGTCAGGAAATGGTCGAAGCAGCTGCCAAGGCAACTCATATTCATGACTACATTGAAAGCTTGCCTGACAAGTATGATACCCTTATTGATGATGAGCAAAACATCTTCTCAACTGGTCAGAAACAATTGATTTCCATCGCCCGGACCTTGATGACAGATCCCCAAGTCCTAATCTTAGATGAAGCGACTTCCAATGTGGATACTGTAACAGAAAGCAAGATTCAACATGCCATGGAGGCCGTTGTAGCAGGACGAACCAGTTTTGTTATTGCCCATCGTCTCAAAACCATCCTCAATGCCGATCAGATTATTGTCCTCAAAGATGGAGAGGTCATTGAACGTGGAAATCATCACGAGTTGCTCAAGCTCGGCGGTTTCTACTCGGAACTGTATCACAATCAATTTGTTTTCGAATAGAAAAGTTGTCCTTATTGGGCAGCTTTTTCTTGTCCATAAAAAATACTTATCACGGTCTTTAAAAAAACATATTAGACAGGAAAGGGTTGGAGTGATAAGATAAGACTGTCGCAAGAAAATCGAAAGGAGACACATCATGGCTAGAACGGTTGTAGGAGTTGCTGCAAATCTATGTCCTGTAGATGCAGAAGGGAAAAACATTCACTCATCTGTATCTTGTAAATTTGCAGAGAGCATTCGTCAAGTCGGTGGTCTCCCTTTAGTAATTCCTGTAGGAGATGAGTCCATTGTGCGCGATTATGTGGAAATGATTGACAAACTCATCTTGACAGGTGGGCAAAATGTCCATCCTCAGTTTTACGGGGAGAAAAAGACTATTGAGAGTGATGATTACAACCTTGTACGCGATGAGTTTGAACTAGCTCTCTTGAAAGAAGCGCTCCGTCAGAATAAACCAATTATGGCAATCTGTCGTGGTGTTCAGCTGGTCAATGTTGCTTTTGGTGGCACTCTCCACCAAGAAATTGAAGGTCACTGGCAAGGCTTGCCTTTTGGGACATCTCATACTATTGAGACAGTAGAAGGAAGCGTGGTGGCTAAGTTGTTTGGCAAAGAAAGTCAGGTCAACTCAGTCCATCGTCAGAGTATCAAAGATCTGGCACCTAATTTCCGTGTGACAGCGGTGGACCCTCGAGATCAGACAGTGGAAGCGATTGAGTCTGTCGACGAGCATCGTATTATCGGTTTACAGTGGCACCCAGAGTTCCTGGTCAATGAAGAAGATGGCAATTTAGAATTATTTGAGTATTTATTAAATGAATTGTAACGGTTAGAATCTCTAGCCGTTTTTTTGTCTTATTTCGTTCAAATTTTAATATTGTAACATTTTTTACGCAAATGTTTAAATTATGATAAAATTTGGAAAAATTCAGTATAAAAACTTGAAAAAATCTAAGGTAAGGGTTATGATAGAAGAGAAGAAATTTTGGAGGAATATTATGTCACATATTAAATTTGATTATTCAAAAGTATTAGATAAATTTGTTGCACCACATGAACTAGATTATATGCAGCCTCAAGTGACTGCAGCAGATTCTGCTCTGAGAAATGGTACAGGTCCTGGGGCAGAAATGACTGGCTGGTTGAACTTACCTGAAGAATATGACAAAGATGAATTTGCTCGTATTCAAAAGGCTGCTGCTAAAATCCAATCTGATAGTGAGGTATTGATCGTAATCGGTATTGGTGGTTCCTATTTAGGAGCTCGTGCAGCTATTGATTTCTTGAATAATTCATTTGTAAACTTGCAAAGAAAGGAAGAACGCAAGGCACCTCAGATCCTCTATGCTGGAAACTCTATCTCTTCAAGCTATTTGGCTGATTTGGTAGACTATGTATCAGACAAAGATTTCTCAGTAAACGTGATTTCTAAATCAGGTACAACAACTGAACCGGCTATTGCTTTCCGTGTCTTCAAAGAACTCTTGGTTAAGAAGTACGGTCAAGAAGAAGCTAACCAACGTATCTACGCAACTACAGACCGCGCTAAAGGTGCAGTTAAAGTTGAAGCAGATGCTAATGGCTGGGATACTTTTGTAGTGCCTGATAGTGTAGGTGGTCGTTTTACAGTATTGACAGCAGTGGGGCTCTTGCCAATCGCAGCTGCAGGAGCTGATATCAGCAAGTTAATGGAAGGAGCAAATGCTGCTCGCAAGGCTTATGCTTCTGATAAGTTGGCTGAAAATGAAGCATATCAATATGCAGTTGTACGCAATATCTTGTACCGTAAAGGTTATCTGACAGAAGTTCTAGCTAACTATGAACCATCTCTGCAATACTTCTCTGAGTGGTGGAAGCAACTGGCTGGTGAGTCAGAAGGGAAAGACCAAAAAGGGATTTATCCAACTTCAGCTAACTTCTCAACAGACTTGCACTCTCTGGGACAATTTATCCAGGAAGGTACCCGTATCCTCTTTGAAACAGTTATCCGTGTAGATAAACCTCGCAAAAATGTGCTGATTCCTGAATTGGCAGAAGACTTGGACGGTCTTGGCTACTTGCAAGGAAAAGATGTTGACTTTGTCAATAAAAAAGCTACAGATGGAGTGCTGTTAGCACACACTGATGGTGGAGTTCCAAATATGTTTGTGACACTGCCTGAGCAAGATGAGTTCACTTTGGGCTACACTATTTACTTCTTTGAGTTGGCTATTGCTCTTTCTGGCTACCTGAATGGTATCAATCCATTTGACCAGCCTGGAGTTGAAGCTTATAAGAAAAACATGTTTGCTCTTCTTGGGAAACCAGGCTTTGAAGAGCTGGGTGCTGAGTTGAATGCACGCCTTTGATTCTCATATGCTTTGAGTTCATTTAGAATATAAAAAGATCCACAAGTTCATTTCTTGTGGATTTTTAGTACAAG
Organism: Streptococcus oralis; assembly: GCF_026782235.1. GTDB lineage: Bacteria > Bacillota > Bacilli > Lactobacillales > Streptococcaceae > Streptococcus > Streptococcus oralis_CC. The sequence goes on from NZ_JAKUWE010000005.1 coordinate 137,479, forward strand.
CCTCTTAATTAGTTTATTATTTTTTTTAAAAGTGTAAAAAAGAGTGTCTTAATTCTTTTATGAAAGCGCTGTATAATTGCCTTGTAAATAAAATTTGAGAGGTATCAAAATGAATGATTGGTTAAACATAAAAGGCAAAACAGTTCTTGTGACTGGCGCGTCATCTGGGATCGGTAAGGCAATCGTTGAAGAATTGCTGGAATTAGGAGTCAATGTAGCGAATTTTGATCTTAGCGACAACGATTTGCGTCACCCGAATCTATTATTTGTAAAAGTTGATGTAACTTCTCGCTCTGAAGTAGAAGAGGGTGTTGCCAAAATAGTTGAAAGATTTGGCAATATTGATGCGGTAGTCAATAATGCAGGGATTAATGTTCCCAGATTATTAATTGATGCAGAAAATCCTAAAGGTCCTTACGAGTTAGACGATGAAACGTTTGAAAAAGTAACAATGATTAATCAAAAAGGTTTGTATTTGGTTAGTCAGGCAGTAGGACGTATTTTAGTGAAAAATGGAAAAGGTGTAATTGTGAACATGGCTTCAGAAGCAGGCTTGGAAGGTTCTGAAGGACAAAGTGCCTATGCTGCCACAAAAGCAGCAGTCTATAGTTACACTCGTTCATGGGCAAAAGAGCTGGGTAAGCATGGTGTACGTGTGGTTGGAATTGCTCCAGGAATTATGGAAGCTACGGGACTTCGAACTCTTTCTTATGAGGAAGCTCTTGCTTATACCCGTGGAAAGACGGTAGAAGATATTCGAGCTGGTTATGCTTCAACTTCAACAACTCCTTTGGGACGAAGTGGTAAACTACGGGAAGTAGCTGACCTTGTAGCATTCTATATTTCAGACCGTTCTAGCTATATAACTGGAGTCACTACAAATATTGCCGGAGGGAAAACTCGCGGTTAAAAAAATGAAGGTGAGGAAGAGAGTTGACCATAGTAAATCGATGGTATAATATTTTAGAAAAAATGGTCTCACAGCCAACTTATTCCTTGGTAGATATGCGCTCAGAGCTGGATATTAGTATGCAAACCTTGCAAAAGAGTATCCAACAATTAAATGATGTTTTGGCTCCGAGTATCCAGATTATCTCACAAGATGATCAGTTAATGTTAGAGGTGTATGACTATACTGAGTTGGAAAGGATTTTATCTGGTAGTTTAAAACGGGAGAGTGACTTCAATTCTTCCAGTAAAAGAATTGCCTATTTACTAAAACGTTTAATTGAGTCAACCTCCCCTCTTCTTATTGACGACTTGGCTGAGGAAGCAGGTGTTAGTAGAAGTACCCTTAATAAGGATTTAAAACAAGTAAAATCTTTGGCAGAGAGTTACTCTATCACTATTTCAGGAAAGCCCAACCGTGGGCTGGAGGTCTTGGGGTCCGAGCTGAATTTGCGCTTGCTCTATATTCACCAAGTGGCCCCTTACTTTGAAGGAAAGACACTCACCGAGGCAACATCTTCTTTTCTGGAGACGCTACTCCAGGAGTATAAAATCCCGAAAGAAACAAAGGAACTCCTTCGAAAGACCATTTCAATTATGGTGGAGCGTATTCATGCATCTAGGGTGTTGAGTTGCCCTATTCCTTACTATAGGAATGATTTAACAGAGACACCTTTGGTTGAAAAATTAATCTATCATATTGAGATGACTTATAAGATTTCCCTCAGTCAGTTTGAGATAGACTTTTTGTGTTTTCCGTTTAATATCCGTTTTATTGACACTTTAAGCAAGCCGTCTTATCAATCTGAACAGCTTGCAAACATTTTTCAAGGGATTGTCAAGAAAGTCAAAGAAACAATGTTGGTTAACTTTGATGATGAAGAATTATTTGAAGAAATCAAGTCTCATCTAGGCTCCTTAATCAATCGACTGATTTTCCATGTGCAAGCTAATGATATATTCCATGGCGAGGTTCAAACTCAATATCCTTTTGCTTTTGAAATGGCGAAAATTGCTGGAGAAGAACTATCTGCAATTTTTGGTTCTGAATTGGAATTATCTGAAATCGGATATCTGGCTTTGTATTTTGAAATGATTTTAAGAAAGCAAAACTCTGTTGTAAATGGTTCTCGCAAGCAGATAGCTGTAGTTTGCACAACAGGAAGAGGAACTGCTGCGATGATTATTCAGCAACTCAGACGAATTCTTGGAAATGATGTAGACATTACTCAGTATTCTGAAGAGGATTTTAATCTGGATTTGAATCAGGACTATTTCGCGATTTTTACGACAGTTCCTCTAAAATATAAAGATTCTAAATCTCCAGTCATTCAAGTTAATCATCTTTTTGATGATCAATGGCTGCAGGAAGAATGGCAGAGGGCCAATGCTTTTCATCAAAAAAATCTAGAAACAGTCAGCTTACGTTTTCTTCGTTTGACTCCCCAAAAAACCTATCAGCAATACTTGCTAAATATGGTTGCAGAGTTAGAGAAACTTCAGATGATTGATGAAGGTTTTAGAAATCGGATAATTGATAGGGATAAAAAACAATCAACCATTTTTGGTGGAGGAATTGCCTTCCCCCATACAATTAACCAGGGTTATGCAAAGACTATTTTAATGTTTGGAAAGCTAGAAGAGCCTTATCAAAAAGGAGATGATTGGATTGAATTTATCTTTCTAGTCGCCATTCCCTCAGAAATTGAAAGCAAAATGGAGAGTGAATTGCTGGAATTGTATGACGACATTTTTCGAATTGCAGGAGAGCCTTCTCTAAAAGAAGCATTGAGGGCTGTAGAAACAGAGACAGAGTTTCTATCATTTTCTAAGAGCAAAGGAGTATTTTAATGAATTCGCTAATAATTTTCGCTGTATTTGTCATGGCAGCTTATATATTTCAAATGTTCCTCGGCTGGCAGCAACTCAAAGACTTCAATAAGACCTATACGATGCTCCGAAAACTGGGGCGCGTAGCGATTGGCAGGAAGTCCGGAAGAATCAAATCCGGTACGATTGTCATGTTCGCGGTTGATGAAAACGGTCGGGTTCTTAAAGCTAGCAAAATGCAAGGAGTCACAATCTTAGCACGTTTTCAAAATATGGACGATTATGTTGGAGAAGACATCCATTATTTTGACAAGTATAATCCTCTTGTGAGAAAAGAAAATAAGTTGATGCAATCAGCCATAGAAGATGCTAGAAAAGTCTATCTTTGGAATGAGGCAGGTATTGAGAAAGAGACAAGTTCATCTGATTCTTTTCTGGGATTCGGCTTTTATGCGAATTACTTACAATTATCTATTAAACAGTTATTTAAAAAAAATAAGAAAGGGAGTTCCTTATGAATCACATTACAAATTTTGCAGAGAGTTTTATGAAACTCTTCCAATTAGGTGGAGAAACCTTTATTAGCTGGATGACAAATATTGTACCGCTTGTCTTGATGCTATTGATTGCAATGAATACCCTTATCGCTTTCTTGGGAGAAGAGAAGGTCAATTCCCTGGCTAAGATTTCTGCCAAAAATCCTGTTAGCCGGTATATGATTTTACCTTTCATTTCTGCCTTTATGCTGGGGAATCCGATGGCAATCAGTATGGGACGTTTCTTACCAGAATATTATAAACCTAGTTTTGTAGCAGCTCAGATGCAGTTCTGCCACACTTCAAATGGTGTATTTCCGCATATCAATCCTGGGGAATTGTTTGTATGGATGGGAATTGCAACAGGAATTCAAACTTTAGGTTTAAGTCAAATGGACTTAGCCATTCGTTACATGCTTGTTGGGCTTGTCATGAACTTTGTAGGCGGTTGGGTGACCGATTTTACAACTGCTTATGTAGCAAAACAGCAAGGTGTTACCTTGAGTAAAACATTTGATTTATAGAAAGAGTGAAATTATGTCATATAAGAGTATAAAAGTTGTTAAAGGAAATGGCGGTTTCGGAGGACCTTTGGTCATTACACCTAGTGAAGCTAAGCATAAATTCATCTATATCACTGGCGGAGGAGAAAAGCCAGATATTGTAGATAAAATTGCTGATTTGACCGGTATGGAAGCTGTTAATGGGTTTAAAACTTCTATCCCAGATGAGGAAATTGCTTTAGCAATCGTGGATTGTGGCGGTACTCTTCGCTGTGGTATTTATCCTAAAAAGGGGATCCCTACAATAAATATTGTCGCTACAGGGAAAAGTGGGCCTCTAGCTCAATATATAACCGAGGAAATCTATGTGTCAGCAGTTGGCCTTAATCAAATTTCTGCTGCTAATGAAGACGAAAAAGCGACAACTGTGGTAACAGAAAAGCCAACTTACGATACTAGTAAAAAAATTACAGAGCAAAAAGCTGAAACAAGTATTGTAGCAAGAATTGGGATGGGCGCTGGGAAGGTCGTTGCGACTTTCAACCAGGCTGCTCGTGAAGCCATCCAAACAATGCTCAACACGATCATTCCTTTCATGGCCTTTGTTTCCTTGCTGATTGGGGTTATTCAAGGTTCAGGTGTTGGAAATTGGCTGGCAAAATTAATGGTTCCCCTAGCTGGGAACATCTGGGGACTCATTTTGATTGGCTTTATCTGTTCCTTGCCATTCCTATCTCCTTTGTTAGGCCCCGGAGCTGTTATCAGTCAGATTATTGGAACCTTAATTGGAGTTGAAATCGGCAAAGGGACTATTCCGCCCCAAATGGCTCTGCCAGCTATATTTGCTATCAACACTCAAAACGGTTGTGATTTCATTCCTGTAGCACTCGGTCTATCTGAAGCCAAGGCTGAAACAGTTGAGGTTGGTGTCCCTTCTGTGCTTTATTCACGCTTTCTCAATGGTGTTCCGCGGGTGCTAGTAGCTTGGATAGCTAGTATTGGCCTTTATCAGTAAACTTTTGATAGATGCACGTAAACATAGCAACTATTATGTTAAACTTATCTATAAGCATAAGTTTATGACAGATTTGAGAAAGGATGAATAGGAATTAGATGAAGAAAATTTTTGAAGCTAAAGTAATTCAAGTGGGGCCTGAAGCTCAGAATATGATTCAAGATGCCAATATGCTCATTTTGTTTGGAGAAGAAGCTCCGGAAGACTTAGCAGAGTATTGTTTTAAAATCGATAACAAAAATCTTCTAGGTGCAATACTAGAAGGTGGAAAGCTGGTGGTAGATAGTCAGGAATATTCGATTACTGCCGTAGGAAATGTAGTAGAAAAAAATTTAACTGGACTGGGCCATATCACGATTTCTTTTGATGGTTCAAAAGAGGGCAGCCTGCCGGGCACTCTCCATGTTGCAGCAGACCAAGCAGTAGTAATTGAAAAGGACTCTACCATTCAGATTTTCGAAACTGCTTGACCATAATAAAATTTCAAATCAAGCAATTTAGAAAAATAAAAGTCTAAAAAATTGATTCAGAGCTTGGACAAAAAGTCCAGGCTTCTGGGTCTAAATTAGAAAAAATAGATGACGCAGTGGTTGATTGGCAAGTCAATCAAACTAGCCAGTCAGTGCAAGGGAATTCCCAGCAGATGGATCCACAAGGGGTGCCTGAACAGAAGGAAAAGACCAAAAAGGTATTTACCCAACTTCAGCTAACTTCTCAACAGACTTGCACTCATTGGGTCAATTTATCCAAGAAGGAACTCGTATCATGTTTGAAACAGTTGTCCGTGTGGATAAACCACGTAAGAACGTGATCATCCCTACATTGGAAGAAGACCTTGATGGACTTGGTTACCTCCAAGGAAAAGACGTTGACTTCGTAAACAAAAAAGCAACTGACGGTGTTCTTCTTGCCCACACAGACGGTGATGTACCAAACATGTACGTAACTCTTCCTGAGCAAGATGCCTTCACTCTTGGTTACACTATCTACTTCTTCGAATTGGCTATCGCTCTTTCAGGTTACTTGAATGCTATCAACCCATTTGACCAACCAGGTGTTGAAGCTTACAAACGTAACATGTTTGCCCTTCTTGGTAAACCAGGATTTGAAGAATTGAGCAAAGAACTCAACGCTCGTCTATAATAGGATATAAAAAGGGTGGTTTTACCACTCTTTTTGCTTTTTCTCGAAAAGAGAAATTGGACTCTGGCAAGACTTGTGATATAATATAGAGAGCAAAAAGGCAGACGCCTAGAGACTTTATAGGAGAAGATATGTCAAAAGATATCCGCGTACGTTACGCACCAAGTCCAACAGGACTACTACACATCGGAAATGCCCGTACAGCATTATTCAACTACCTTTACGCCCGTCATCATGGTGGGACTTTTATCATCCGTATCGAAGATACTGACCGTAAGCGCCACGTCGAAGATGGAGAACGTTCACAGCTTGAAAACCTTCGTTGGTTGGGCATGGACTGGGATGAAAGTCCAGAGACTCATGAAAACTACCGCCAATCAGAACGTTTGGAACTTTATCAAAGATACATCGACCAACTCTTGGCTGAAGGAAAAGCCTACAAATCTTATGTAACAGAAGAAGAGTTAGCAGTGGAACGTGAACGCCAAGAAGCAGCTGGGGAAACACCTCGCTATATCAACGAATACCTTGGTATGAGCCAAGAAGAAAAAGCAGCTTACGTTGCAGAACGTGAAGCAGCGGGGATTATCCCGACTGTTCGTTTGGCTGTCAATGAGTCAGGTATCTACAAGTGGCATGATATGGTCAAAGGTGATATCGAATTTGAAGGTGGCAATATTGGTGGTGACTGGGTTATCCAAAAGAAAGATGGCTACCCAACATACAACTTTGCCGTTGTCATTGATGACCACGATATGCAAATTTCTCATGTTATTCGTGGAGATGACCACATTGCCAACACACCCAAACAGCTTATGGTTTATGAGGCTCTTGGTTGGGAAGCTCCAGAGTTCGGTCACATGACTTTGATCATCAACTCTGAAACGGGTAAAAAATTGTCTAAACGCGATACCAATACCCTTCAATTTATCGAAGACTACCGTAAAAAAGGCTATTTGCCAGAAGCCGTCTTTAACTTTATCGCCCTTCTTGGCTGGAACCCTGGTGGGGAAGACGAAATCTTCTCTCGTGAAGAGCTCATCAAGCTCTTTGATGAAAACCGCCTCAGCAAATCTCCAGCGGCTTTCGACCAGAAGAAACTAGACTGGATGAGTAATGACTACATCAAGAGAGCTGACTTGGCAACTATCTTTGAAATGGCCAAACCATTCCTTGAAGAAGCAGGACGATTGACTGACAAGTCTGAAAAAATGGTGGAACTATACAAACCACAAATGAAATCAGTAGACGAGATTGTTCCACTGACAGATCTTTTCTTCTCAGATTTCCCAGAGTTGACAGACGCTGAGCGCGAGGTCATGGCAGGAGAAACCGTTCCGGTTGTTCTAGAAGCCTTCAAAGCGAAACTAGAAGCAATGACAGATGAAGAATTTGTGACAGAAAACATCTTCCCACAAATCAAAGCAGTTCAAAAAGAAACAGGTATTAAAGGGAAAAACCTCTTCATGCCGATTCGTATTGCCGTTTCAGGTGAAATGCATGGACCAGAATTACCAGACACCATTTTCTTACTCGGACGTGAAAAGTCAATCCAGCATATTGAAAACATGCTGAAAGAGATTTCTAAATAAAAAGGACTTCCGATGGATACATGGGAAAAAATGTATGAAGAAGCACGAACCTTATTCAATCCCCATGAAGTTTCTGACTTTGTTTATGCTAACCATGTTGTTGCTGCAGTAGAAGCAGAAGATGGTCAGATCTTCACAGGATTTTGTATGGAGGGCACTTGTGGCGTTTTTCATCTCTGTGCAGAACGAGCGGCTCTCTTCAATATGTATCAATTTTCAGGACAAACTAAAGTTAAGAAAATCCTCGCCTTTCGAGATAAACCTCCTTACGGCGAAGGATCAGGTATGCCCTGTGGCGCTTGCAGAGAATTTCTCTTAGAATTGAATGCTGAAAATAAAGAAGCAGAGTTCATGATGGACTACGAAACAAGAAAAACAATCAAAGTTGCCGAATTGATCCCTTACTGGTGGGGAGAGGAACGTGCGACTAATTGGCAAGATAAATAGAGGGAGTCAGTTTAACTGGCTCTTTCCCTAATCTTTTCAGAATTTCGGTAAAGAGGAAAAAAAGTCCTTGACAAAGGCGGAAAAGTAGGTATAATAGAAAGAGTTGAAAAGCTCAAGGTCCGTTGGTCAAGGGGTTAAGACACCGCCTTTTCACGGCGGTAACACGGGTTCGAATCCCGTACGGACTATGGTGTATTGTGGTTAGAAAAAACTTGAAAAAAGTTTAAAAAAACTGTTGACAGAGACAGGGAGCTGTGATATACTAATATAGTTGTCGCTTGAGAGAGATTGAGTGACAAAGACCTTTGAAAACTGAACAAGACGAACCAATGTGCAGGGCACTATAACTGAGGTTATAGTACTGAACAATGAAAAACAATAAATCTGTCAGTGACAGAAA